>NZ_JBEOPL010000032.1:0-43015 GCF_040310065.1 Shewanella sp. TB7-MNA-CIBAN-0143 | reverse complement strand
ACTAACGTAACGGGCTTTTTTACGTCTGCAATTTATAGTGTAGAGTTTGTTATTGGCCAAAACATGACAGCAGTTTGATGTGGTCAAGTAAAACTGTACACAAACAGGGGGCGTTTTTATGCTGCCATTTCGGCAGCGGCTGGCGTCATATAATTGTTATAACTATGACCACGTTTTGTATTGTAATGCTTTATACCATTTACATTAATTAATTGGTCAATTCTGTCCACCGTCTAGAACATAGTTGAATCACCCTTTCCGGCTCTGCAATAAATCGATTCCATGCAATGGAACACTGCTCAACAATATCGTCATATCCACTAAAACAACGATTAGCTAGTTCATTCTGACGAAGCCATTGTTACACTTGTTCTATTCTGTGGAATAGGGGGAGCTTAAGTGATAATTGAGCGGGTCTACCTGGATTATGTTTATCATCGAGGCTGCTAATGCCATGAGTTAAATAGCTATCGCGTAGTAGCTAACATTATCATCTCAAACATCGTGGATTAGTAAAGCTTGAACGTGAGAATTTACGTCAGTAACAATTGCAATACACCGTGATAGCCGAGAGCCTGCAGGAGCGAGAACGATGCTGGCTAGCTTAATCAGTTGGGTAAAAAATGTTGGCCGTTATAAGGCTGCGAGATTAATGAGAGATGCAGGACTCATCAGTAGTCAATTCAGGAAGCATCGTTACAAGATAGCGAATGATGAGTCTACAATCGCGTCTAACTTGTTAAAGCGGCTGTTTAACGTTGACGACATAAACTGGGTTTGGTTTGGCGTGCGGATGTGACGTACGTTTGGTCTGAAGCCAAATGGCTCTACTTAGCTGTATGATCTACACATAAATTGATTAGATTGGCTAACTTGCCTGAAAAAACTGCAATTGAGCACTTTATGATAAAAAGTACTTTACCTTTGGTGGTGGTTTTAGCATAATGCCCCTCGTCAACAGGGGTGTAGTTCCAATTGGTAGAACAGCGGTCTCCAAAACCGATGGTTGCGAGTTCGAGTCTTGCCACCCCTGCCAAATAAAATAACGGCTTGCATAGAAATATGCGAGCCGTTTTCAATTGTGTAGAATATAACTTAGAAACAGAAAGTTTAACATCTGTACTCCTGTTATTACCCCTTTGTCCCTTTTGTAATTTATATTTTTAGACTTATGAGTATAAATTTTTTGTTTCTCTATATATGGGCTTTCTTGTTCCTGTTTCACTTTCATTGTTGCTAAGAGCAGCCTGACGTTTCTGAGTTAGCCTGTTGTTTTTTCATTGGTGATGGAAATGCTTGTCGCTCTTATGTGCATTTTTATTTAGTTGACTACTTCATGTCATCCTCATTATGCCTTTATTTGTTTCTTATCCATTTTCCTTGGAAAACGATTAGTTCAGTAGAACTCTGCAAAGCCTAGGTTTGTAGTTTTCTGGATTTTTTCGACAAATTCTCGAACTACTGTCTGTAGTATTTTCGATTTATGTACTGAATATTCTGATGTTTTATGGATAATTCACTACGGAGAATTAACATTATGCGTTAATCCTCCGTAGCTTTTTCTTAACGGAATATCAGGGGGGGGTAGATTTATACTGTTAGTGTATTTAAAAGTAGTAGTTAACCATGTTAACCATGGTTAGTTTGCTCATGCTTACAGTATCTAATGGCACTCTAATAAGTATAGGGGCCATTACTTTTACTGAATCATGAAGTTCATTTACGGCTTAAAACTTATAATCGAAGTTATAGCGCATACCGATCATAATTTGATCATCAGTCTCTTGGTATTCAAAGTGTTTTTTCTGATATTCGATGAAGGTACTGAATTTCGATGTTTTATGCCATTCAAAGGTGGTGTTATAGGCATTATAATTACCTGAGGTGATATTGTTGCCACCATCATCGTATTTAGATATCCCCAGTTTAATTTTATAGGTTTCATTGATGAAGTAGCTTGCGACTATATCAAGAGTTGAACCATCGGCGATGTCTTTGTCTATGCTTTGATAAGCAGCAGCTAGGTACAGTGACTCAAAGTTTTTAGCTAAGGTGACACCTACGGTATTTTCATCTGTACCGTCTTCTAATTCTTTAGTGTAAAACGCTGCGGCTATGTAGATTAGGTCGGTTTTGTAACGTAAACCGGTGTTAAAAAAATCACTCCCATCACTTCCTTTGTTACCATCGAATTGGGCATCAGCAGAAAACAAAATATCGCCGAATTGCTTTCTATAGGTCACTAGATTGTTAAGTCTAAATGGACTTGCACTGTCATAGGCTATTGGGGTTCCTGAACGATTGAAAATATCGACGGGATCGTAAATGATTTCTTGTGTTACTGCTTGCTTACCAATAGCAAACCGACCTAAAAAACCTTCGATTCCGACATAGGCTTTTCGTGCATCGCCAAAGTCACCATCATTTCTTATATCAACTTTAAACTCGCCTTTAGCAAAGGCCATTAGGCCATCTCCTAATTGGTATTCCGTCGCAAAACCAATCCGTGAGTTAGCATCTCCAACATCCCACACATCGTCTGAATTGGTATGGGTAAGACCGAATGTCGGACGTAAAGAACCATAAAAATTAAACTGGGTATCTGAAAGCAAAGATAACTCACTGTCTTGGGTTTCAAGCGTGGCGAGCCTTTGCTGAATTTGTTGTAGTTCAGCTCGTAACTCCTCATTAGTATCGGTGTTGCTATTAGCTTGAGTTGTGAATATAGGAGCCGCAAAGCTCAGCATAATAATTGCCGACTTTAGTTGGGACGGTTTCATTTATGTTTCCTTACATAACAACTACTAGTGTTCTGCTAATGGTTTGGTTACCGATTAAACAGTACTGCTAGTAGTAAGGATGTGCACTTGTGACAGTGCGTGAGCAGGTGCCTAGCGACAATGCAAAAGCTCCCACATATTTACTGCAAACAGGGACGCCTGTTTGCAAAGTTTTAGTGTTGTATTGCCCTCATCAATCTCGCCAAAGCAGCAAGTTTTTTGATTAAAGGACTTTTTTGACTAGAGAATTGTCGAGGCCATTTTTCGGCGTAAGTAAGCAATTTGCTGCATGTGGGGCAAGTCTTTAGGGCAGTTATCTTGGCAACCTAACAGCGTCATGCAGCCAAAGACTCCATCTTGATTACCGATAACATGGTAGAAGTCATCTGCGCTGCGGTTGTCTCTACTATCCATTTCGAAACGGGCAATTTTCATCATGCCTACTGCGCCCACAAAGGTGTCTCGCATTTGTTTGGTGGCACATGCAGAGACGCAGACACCACATTCGACACAGCGTTCCAATTCATATATCCGCGCGGCTTCTTCTGGTGCCATTGGATTTTCTAGGCGATGCATGTCTTGATCGTCCGGTTTAGGATGTAACCAGAGCTTTAATCGCTCGGCTAATTCACGCATAAATTTCCCGGTGTTTACCGACAGGTCACCAATCAGTTCAAAGCCAGGTAGAGGCATTAAGGTGATTTCACCATCAGGGTAATTTGCCGTTAAGGTACGACAGGCAAGGGTTGGGAAGCCATTAATCACCATGGCGCAACTGCCACAAATACCTGCTCGGCACACAAAGTCGAACTGTAACGAAGTATCTTGTTGTTCACGCAATTGATTTAATGCGATAAATACTGTCATACCATCTGTTTCGGTTAATTCATAACGTTCCATTTTTGGCTTATCTTGGCTATCTTGCGGATCGTAGCGGAAGATATTAAAGGTGATTTTTCGGCTCATAATGATTTATTTCCTACCGGTTGAGATGGTATGACTGCTAATGTATTGCTAAGACGTTCATTAGCTGGTTGTAGATGGCTCGGTAGCGTATATGGCATCAATGCTTGCTGCAGTGCGTGCCTATCTGGGGCGTCGCCAAGTTCTGCCGTTATTTTGTTTATTTCTTGAGTTCGTTTCTCTGTATCGGGATGGGCTATGTTGTTATCGTTGCCGTAACCACGGTATCCAGGAGGTAACTCCATTTTCATTACATCGAGCTTCTCATAATGTAAAACGGGTTCTAATGACTCGTCATTTGGCCAGGTAGCCAATGTACGGTTTAGCCAATCTTTATCATTGCGTTGTGGATAATCTTCTCTAGAGTGGGCTCCACGGCTTTCGGTGCGTGCAGCAGCCCCACAGGCTACCGTTAAGGCTACTTTCAACATTCTGGTGACGCGCAGAGCTTCAACTAATTCAGGATTTGAATGACGTTTTTTACACTTAAGTCCTAGATTTTTTGCGCGTAGAAGTAATGCTTTAAGCTCGGCTATAGCCTTGTCTAGTTCAGGACCATTTCGAAAGATGCCGACGTAATTCATCATGATACGTTGCATTTCTTTTTTTATGTCGAAGGGGTTCTCTGTACCTTTACCGTCGACTAAGTTATCGATTTCATTTTGCAATTTATCGAGAAATTTTTGGGTAAGGGCAGTATCAATTTCTAAGGCATTTTGTTCACAAAAATCGGCTACATACTTACCGATGATCATGCCGCCTACTACGGTTTCTGCCACAGAATTACCACCTAAACGATTAAAACCATGCATATCCCAGCATGCAGCTTCTCCAACACTAAATAGTCCTTTAAGTTGTGGGCTTTCACCGGTGGCATTAGTACGAACGCCGCCCATAGAATAATGCTGGGTAGGTCTTACAGGGATCCACTCTTTGCAGGGATCTATTCCAAGAAAATATTCACAAATTTCTTTAACTTCGCGCAGATTGGTTTCAATATGCTCACGACCTAAAATGGTTATATCTAACCAGAGATGTGGCCCGTAAGGACTGTCATCTCCTTTACCTTTGCGAATATGTTCGGTCATGCGGCGAGATACCACATCACGTGAAGCGAGTTCCTTTTTCTCTGGCTCGTAGTCTGGCATAAAGCGATGACCGTCTTTATCGCGTAGTATGCCGCCGTCACCGCGACAACCTTCAGTGGTAAGAATTCCTGCTGGGACGATGGCTGTCGGATGAAACTGTACCGCTTCCATATTGCCTAATGTCGCGACGCCAGTTTCGAGTGCTAACGCTTGGCCTATACCTTCGCAGATAGTGGCATTAGTCGATATTTCATAAATTTTGCCGTAACCTCCAGTCGCAATCGTAGTTGATTTAGCCACATAGGCGCGCAGTTCTCCGGTCACTAAACAGCGTGCAATGACTCCGTGGCAACGCTTACCATCATGGATCAGTGATAAGGCTTCAATCCTTTCGTGTACCGGAATGCCCATCGATATAGCTTGGTTATCTACCGCATACAATAATGAGTGGCCAGTACCATCGGCGGTATAGCATGTTCGCCATTTTTTGGTGCCGCCAAAATCTCGAGCATTGATGAGGCCATGAGCTTCTTCTGCTTCATGTAACGTCACCTTTTTTGCATTCATTATCACATCGCGTGGACCAGCAGAAATTCTAGACCAAGGCACTCCCCAGTTTGTCAGCTCACGTATGGCTTTGGGGGCACAATGGGCAAACATACGTGCCACATCTTGGTCACAGCCCCAGTCAGAGCCTTTTACCGTATCCTGAAAATGTATGTCTTCGTTGTCACCCATGCCTTTAACTGTGTTGCCAAGGCTTGCTTGCATACCGCCTTGAGCTGCCGCGGAATGTGAACGTTTTGCCGGAATAAGCGATAATACCAGTGTGTCTAGGCCGCGTTCTTTGGTGGCAATGGCTACTCTAAGGCCTGCTAGCCCGGCACCAATGATTAATGAGTCTGTATAAATAAGTTTCAAAATCAGCTCCTTATCTAATAATCTAGATAATGTGTATGAATTTCTATTACGCCCCTGCGATAGATGTAATGCACCTATTCGTCAGAGGAGGATCTGTGTGTTGAGGCTTAGCCTTGCTATTCAGGGGGGGGGGCTCATTTTGTTATTCACTCTGGCTGTTTGTTGCCAGGCAATCACACTTAGCGTCCCCCTTAACATGACTATTACTTCGGAATAAACGGCTGAACGGGTAGTGTTAGTTCACTTCCAATAGAGATGTAGGTAATGAGGCTTAATGAACCTAAACAAAGTAAATAGATCATTAACACTTGGGCAATGGTGCGTATGAGAGAACGATTATTGCTCACTCCCCATTTTAATATCACTCGGTATAAGCCAATTAAGCCATGTACTAATACAACCGGAAGGAATACCACATACAAGAGCCAGGCATGTCCGTTATAGACGCGGTCGGCTGAGAGGTGTGGACCAATTTCAGGATCCAAAATCATGGTTGCAAGATGTGCTGAGACTAAGAAAAATAAGATGAATCCAGTAATCATTTGCCAATACCAAGCACGAGTGTCTTTATGCTTTATGTTGGACATAAAGCCACGAAGTGCACGCCACTGGCCAAGTTGTACCGGAAAACGACGTAATGCTAGTGCCGCGTGAACGACGACGATAACTAAAATAAATACCGAAAAGATTTGTGTCACTAGTGGCCAACCGTGACCAGTAGCGCTAAACATGCCACCTTCAAGTACTTGCACGAAGCGATAGAAGGTTTCTTTACCTAATAAAATGCTTGCCTCAAAATGCATATGCACTAATAAGAAAGCGCCCAGTAAAGCACCCGTCAAACTCTGTAAACAGTCGGCTCTAGCTGACCAAGCTTGTCCAAATGGTCCACCATTGATGGCGGTTGGAACACGCGTTTTTTCTGACATTAATTCACCTCTCATAAGGTTTGTTATGATGTAAATGCGTAAGCATTACCCCAAAACAAAGTCTCTATATAAAGATTAAAAGAACAGGGTTAATCCATTTCCTGCATTAGCCCTTCGATTACTTTGTTTAACATTGAGCTACATAATCATGCCGCCAAATAAGAACGCTAACGCGACACTGGTAGCAATTGTCACCACACCAGGGATGAGAAATGGGTGGTTAAATACTGCCTTGCCAATCCGAGTTGAACCGGTATCGTCCATCTCGACAGCTGCCAGCAGTGTTGGATAAGTAGGTAATACAAACAGAGCACTTACAGCAGCAAAAGAGGCAACAGCAGTTAAAGGGCTCACACCAATGGCTAAAGCCGCAGGCATCAGGGCTTTAGTGGTGGCGCCTTGTGAATAGAGCAGCATGGAAGCGAAGAACAGGGTTACCGACAATAGCCAAGGCTGACTTTGCAATAAGGTTCCAGCAAGGTCTTTGATTTCATCAATATGGTTTGCAACAAAAGTATCCCCTAACCACGCAACGCCTAGCACACAGACACAGGCAGACATACCTGACTTAAAAGTGGCAGCATTAGAAATTTCGCTAGCGTCTAATTTACAAAAAATCGTAATTGCTGCAGCAGCAGTTAGCATAATCACCATGATGGCTGAATCGCGAGGCAGTACCGGATTAACAATTAATCCCACTTTGTCGGAAATCGCAGTGGCATAAATCATCACAGCCGCAATAGCCATCAAAAAAATCACCACTGAACGTTTAGCACCATCTTTAATGTTTATTTGGGTAGCACCGCGTTTTTTGATTAATCCTTTGGCCAAACGGTCTTGGTAGATAGGATCTTCTGCGAGCGGTTTACCCATTAAATTGGCTACGACGGCCCCGACCATACAAGCGAGAAAAGTCGAGGGGATACATACAGCTAATAGGACTAAATAGTCCACTCCAAAAGGTTCTAGGATGCCAGAGAAGAACACTACGGCCGCTGAAATAGGTGAGGCGGTAATGGCGACTTGAGATGCTACAACTGCGATAGATAGAGGACGAGATGGACGTATGCCTTGTTCTTTGGCGACTTCAGCAATAACAGGTAAGGTTGAGAATGCTGTGTGGCCCGTTCCAGCAAAGAGTGTCATGAAATAAGTGACGACAGGTGCTAGAAAGGTAATTTGTTTTGGATGTTTACGTAGTAATTTTTCTGCCAGTGAGACGAGATAGTCCATCCCACCCGATACTTGCATGGCCGCAATGGCGGTGATCACCGACATAATGATTAGTATTACATCAATCGGGATCGTCCCTGGTGTAAGTCCAAGTCCAGCAGTCAGTATCAGCACTCCGACACCGCCAGCAAAGCCGATCCCCATGCTGCCCATTCTTGCACCTAGGTAAATAGCCCCAAGCACGATAATTATCTCTAATATAATCATAGTATTAACTCTATTATGTGTTAATTGGCATAGCCTGTATAAATGTCAGTTTTGCACAGGCTTATTGTTGAATAATTGAGTTTGAGTTGGGGGAGGACTCCCCCAACTCCACTGGGCTACACTTTGGCTTTGCTGGTATTTCGTTTAGCCTGATACTTAGGATGCATCAGGTTTTCAACGGAGAGGATTTCATCGAGTTCTTCAACTGTTAGTAAGCCTCGTTCTAGCACCACTTCACGAACATTTTTACCCGTTTGGGCACAAATCTTTCCGATAATGTCGCCTTCATGGTGACCGATGAACGGATTAAGATAGGTAACGATGCCAATTGAATTTAATACATGATTCATACAGACATCAGGATTGGCTGTGATCCCTTCAACACACTTCTCACGCAGTGCGATACAGGCATTCCCCATAAGGCTTAGCGACTCAAACATCGCCTGGCCAATGACAGGTTCCATTACGTTAAGTTGTAACTGGCCGGCTTCTGCAGCCATAGTGATCGTAATATCGTTACCGACAATTTTAAAAGCGACTTGGTTAACCACCTCTGGGATCACAGGGTTGACCTTGGCAGGCATGATTGAAGAACCGGCTTGTAATTGAGGCAAATTGATATCATTGAATCCAGTGCGTGGACCTGATGAAAGCAAGCGTAAATCGTTACAGATTTTGGACATTTTAATGGCCATACGCTTAATTGCGCTGTGCAGCATAACGTAGGCGCCACAATCCGATGTCGCTTCAATCAAATCTTCTGCTGGTACATATTCACGTCCAGTAATTTCAGCCAAATGTTTAATGGCTAATGAGGAGTACCCTATTGGAGTGTTTAGACCAGTACCAATAGCCGTTGCGCCTAAATTCACCTCAAGTAATAATTCTTGGCAACGTTTAATCGATTTAATTTCTTCGCGTAGTGTTACAGCAAAAGCGTGAAACTCCTGTCCTAATGTCATAGGCACTGCGTCTTGTAACTGAGTGCGGCCCATTTTTAATACGGTCTTAAATTCTGTAGCTTTAGTGTCGAAGGCACTGATGAGATCGGTTAATGCCTCTAATAAAGTATCTGTGCTGTTGACCAATGCAATTCTGAAACCTGTAGGATAAGCATCATTAGTGGATTGACACTTATTAACATGGTCATTAGGGTTGATGACATCATAGCGGCCTTTTTCTAGCCCCATGAGTTCCAATGCAACATTGGCTAATACTTCATTGGTGTTCATGTTGACCGAGGTACCAGCACCGCCCTGATAAACATCTACTGGGAATTGATCGACAAATTGACCTGTAGTGAGGATCAAATCGCAGGCTTCAATAATTTTATTCGCAATCTCAGGACTTACAGCCCCTAATTCGCTATTAGCCATGGCCGCCGCTTTTTTTGTTAGCATCATGCCTCGTACTAATTCAGGTGCGTCTGAAATTTTTTGATTACTTAATTTAAAGTTTTCCATTGCACGTAATGTGTGAATGCCATAATAAAATTCATTAGAAACTTCTTTAGTACCCAATAAATCTTCTTCGATACGTGTGCTATTAGTGTTTTTCATTTCTATCCTATTAAATCCTGTTAATAGTAAGATATATTTTCGACCTGGAGCTATGGTATGTGTATATAAGCTTAAATTGCATATCAAAAATAACTCTTCGAAAATATTAAGGAGAACTTTCTCCTTAACTATTGGGAGGGAGGTTACCCCTTAAGTGGTATTTTAATATAGATGAAGATCACTTATTTGTATCTGGTTATAGATTTTGTTTCGTAGTTAGATAAACATCTCAACTGAATTGATTTGTGTGATCTATTACTATTTGATCCAAACTGTATGTTGAATTGTTATTTTTTGTTAACTTATTTTTGATGCTAAAAGTGTTTCCTAATAAAATTACTGCGTCAATTGAAAGTGTATTTAGTTATTTTTTTATTTAATTTTTTATTTAGATTTTCATTTGGTTTTAGTTGTTAAGTTTAGTGATAACTATCACGGTGAGAATTTAATAATAGTGCACACTTGTGAAGTGTTTATTATTAATAAAAGGAAGTTAGTATGATTTTTTCTATACGTAAGCTCTTGCTATCGGTTACCTTAGGGTTATTTATATCCTTTGCGGTGCAAGCGCTTCCACAGGTTCGAATTATTGCCACAGGTGGAACCATTGCTGGTGTGGGCCAATCGGCTACTGAGTCAAATTATCAGTCTGGAGAAGTGGGAGTTGATAGCTTAGTAGCAGCTGTGCCGGAGATAAAGCAGCTTGCCGATATTCAAGGTGAACAACTCGTTAAAATCGGTTCGCAAGATATGAACGATAAAGTTTGGTTAGACTTAGCCAAACGGATTAATATTTTACTGGCGGATAAAAATGTCGATGGAATTGTGATTACCCATGGCACTGATACTTTAGAAGAAACTGCTTATTTTTTGAATCTAACTGTCAAGAGCGATAAGCCTGTAGTGCTGGTTGGTGCAATGCGTCCATCCACTGCTATGAGTGCCGATGGACCTATGAATCTGTATAATGCAGTCGCCATTGCCGCGAATCTAGAGT
Source organism: Shewanella sp. TB7-MNA-CIBAN-0143 (assembly GCF_040310065.1). Taxonomy (NCBI): domain Bacteria; kingdom Pseudomonadati; phylum Pseudomonadota; class Gammaproteobacteria; order Alteromonadales; family Shewanellaceae; genus Shewanella; species Shewanella sp. TB7-MNA-CIBAN-0143. The sequence goes on along the minus strand of NZ_JBEOPL010000032.1, from coordinate 32,338 downwards.
CTAAAGGCAGAGGTGTTTTAGTCGTAATGAACGATACAGTGCTTAACGCCCGCGATGTAACGAAGACTAATACTACTGGAGTACACACCTTTGCTGCGCCTAATTTTGGCCCGCTTGGTATTATTCATAACAGTAAGGTTGAGTATATGGGCAGAACGGAACGTCAACATACGACTCAAACCCCTTTTAATATCAGCAAGCTCGATATTTTACCAAAGGTAGGTATTGTTTATAACTACGCTAATGCTAGTGATTTACCTGCTAAAGCTATGGTTGAAGCGGAGTTTGATGGCATTATTAGTGCGGGTGTAGGTAACGGCAACATTTATCACTCTGTATTCGATGCACTCATTAAGGCGAGCAAAAAAGGCATATTGGTTGTCCGCTCTAGCCGTGTACCGACCGGTGCCACTACTCTAGATGCTGAAATAGATGATGCCAAATACGGCTTTGTTGCTGCTGGTAATCTTAATCCACAAAAAGCCCGTATTCTGTTGATGTTATCGTTAACTCAAAGTAAAGATCCTCAACAAATCCAGCGCTGGTTCCAGCAGTTTTAGGTACTAGCTGAGGCACAAAACACTAGGTTAAATCTACATTTTATGAAGCCAGTAGTCAGCCCTACTGGCTTTTTTTATGTACTTTATTCTCGTTATAGCGTCTATTATTCCTAATAAAAATCACATAACACTCTCTACAATATGCAATGCCTGTAGTGCAGCAGTCTTAATATTCAGTAACCTAGTTCGTACACCTTGGTTAACGCTATTTATAAATATTTTATTAGGATGCCCCCAAAAAAAATACGAGATAAGCCTAAGTAACAATTAATAAATATTAATCTGAACAGAGTAATCTATTAAAGTACTCGAGGGTAATGCAGGTAGTCAGCGATTATCTGCATATACTCATTGTCTAAATGGGTAAAAAGATGAGAATGTGATTGGTAGTGTTAATCGTGAAATTTATTAGTAGATAAAGCGAAAGTTGTATTTAACTAAGCGTTAACTACTAACTTATGCACGAGTTAAATAAATCATTTAAGTTGTTTTTGATTTTAACCGTCATTACGCGAATTAAGCTTTAATGTTAGAAGTTAAGGGTGTCAATCAGGCGTTGTTAATTAAAAATATGAGTCGGTTACTTCTCATCTTACAAATGCATAAAATAAGCATCCGTAATAATTGCAGCAGCTGTGATAATTTAGATGCTTTTAAATTAACTTAATTCCTTCTCAAACTAAATGAGTTGTGAAAACGAAATGTTTTTACATGGTCTTATTCATGATTTTAAACTCTTAATAAATAATAAATTAAATGTATAGCTGGTTTTTTGATTTTTGATTTTTATTTGTTTTAATTAAAATAAATCCATATGAAGTTACCATAAATAAAAATTGCATCTAATGTTTTTAATATCAGCAAAGAACTTTGATAGCTAATCCACCCAAAGAGGTTTCTCTATATTTAGAGTTCATATCCTTACCTGTTTCCATCATTGTTTCGATGACTTTATCAAGAGATACGAGAGGATCTGAAGAACGACGTAATGCCATACGTGCAGAGTTAATCGCTTTTACTGCGTTAATTCCATTACGTTCAATGCAAGGTATTTGCACCCTTCCAGATACTGGGTCGCAAGTCAGTCCCAAGTTGTGCTCCATACCAATTTCTGCAGCGATACATACTTGTTCAGGACTACCTCCCAATAACTCAACAAGCCCTGCAGCAGCCATTGAGCACGCAACTCCAACCTCTCCTTGGCAGCCAACTTCCGCTCCTGAAATGGAAGCATTCTGTTTAAATAACCCGCCAATAGCTCCAGATGCCGCCAGAAAACGCATATAGTCTTTCTCGGTAACTCTATGGATAAATTTGTCGTAATAAGCAATTACTGCTGGGACAATACCGCAAGCCCCATTGGTAGGTGCTGTGACAACCCTGCCTCCAGATGCATTTTCTTCGCTCACTGCAAAAGCAAACATATTGACCCAATCAATAACAGCCATAGGGTCATTAGAAGTAGATTCAGAAGCCACAAGTTGTTGGCAAAGCGCAGCGGCACGTCGAGGGATCCGCATTGGTCCTGGTAGTACCCCTTGGGTATTCATACCGCGATCCATAGATTCACGCATCGTTTTCCAGATATGAGTAAACTGAGCTTGAATATTACCGTCTGGGCGCAGCGATTTTTCATTTTCTAACACTAAAGAGCTAATCGATAATCCTTCAGCTTTACAATGTTTAATCAATTCTTCAGCTGTAGAATATTCATAAGGAACTTTTACTAACTGTTCCTCTTGTTTGCCGAAATGTTCTTCATCAACAATGAATCCTCCTCCGATAGAATAGTAAGTCTTGGAGAGCACTTTCTCGTTTTCTATCCATGCATGGATCTGCATGCCATTTTCGTGCAGTGCTAAATTTGTATTATGGAAGTGAATGCTTTTATTGTGAGGAAAAGACACCGTATGACAGTGCATGCCTACAGGAAGCCTTTCACTTTTCTCCAGCCGTGCAATAAAACCGGGGATACTTTCAATATCGACGTCTTCCGGTAGATTACCCGCTAGACCCATAATAATGGCTATATCTGTGTTGTGTCCCTTACCTGTGAGTGACAGTGCGCCATATAAATCAACAGTAATTCTAGTGATATCTCGAAGCTTGCCTTTCGAACGTAACTCATCGATAAACTCTTTTCCTGCTTTCATTGGTCCGCCGGTATGAGAGCTTGAAGGTCCAATACCCACTTTATAAATATCAAAAACACTAATCATATTGATTCCTTTGCAAAAGCTTCTATACCTAGAAGCTTTTGTCATAGTTTATGAATGGATAGAGCTGTTAAAATATGTCGTAAAGAACAGAGCTAATAGCAGCTAAGCCGCATATAACCGTAAAAATTTGAACAGGAAGTGATGTTTTATACTTAGCCATTGCAGGAACTTTATGCATCGCAAAAACGGGCATTAAAAATAGAATCGCAGCAATCATAGGAGCGCCCACAGCCTCAATCATGCCTAAAATACTTGGGTTAACGATAGCAACCACCCATGTAGACAGCACAATGAAAGCAAGTGATGCTTTTTCAATGATATTTACTGAAGCAGTCGTCCGGCACTTAATCACCCCTACCAGACCTTCGTGCGCACCAAGGAAGTGGCCAAAATAACTGGAGGTAATTGCTGTAAACGCCACAATAGGGCCCATTAGAGAAATCATTGGAGATTCATGTTCATTGGCCAGGTAAGACAGGATAGAAATATTTTGTTCTTTAGCTAATAGTAGCTGTTCCGGTGACAAAGATAGCACCACTGAAAATACAAAGAACATAACAAATCCCATCAACATCAACGCAGCACCACCTGTAATAGCGTCAGTTTTTTCTACTGCATTTTGGCCATACTTTCGACGTTGCTCTTTCGTGAACTGACTGATGATAGGGCTATGATTGAACGAAAAGACAATAAGAGGAATCGATAGCCAAATAATCGATGGCATAGATGACCATTCAGGCGATACTTCCATCATCGAAGTATTCCAGTCTGGGATTAGATAAATCGATAGTGCCAGCAACAGAAAAACTAATGGATAAACTAGAATAGAAGTGACTTTCAGCATAAGTTCTCTACCAAAAACGACACCGGCCGTCATTGCCAGAATCAATCCTCCAGATAATATCCAGCGTGGAATTGATGCTATACCCATCTGGTTTACCATAAAGGAATCTACGGTATTAGTGATCCCCACCCCGTAAATTAGAACGATAGGAAAGATAGCAAAAAAATAGGCAAAGGAAATCAGGTTGGCACCTGTTTTACCAAAGTGCTCCTCAACTGTGTCGGTAATATTCGATTCTGGTTTCGTTGACGATAGCACAAACCGAGCCAGAGACTTATGGGCGAACCATGTCATAGGAGCAGCAATTAAAGCTAAAATAACGAGAGGCCAAAAACCACCTGCTCCAGCTTTAATAGGAAGAAAAAGAACTCCCGCCCCCACAGCTGTGCCAAAAAGAGAAAGGCACCAAGTAAAATCTTGATAGTTAAATCGACTCTGATCTACAGGTAAGAAGGAGTCATTCGTTAATGTTCTTGAGCTCATATTAATACACTCACAATATTGATAATAATTGATTCGACAACGGTTCTGTCTCAGATTTACCCATAGGGACTGAATCATATGGCTCTTGTTCTGCAAATATTACGGAATCCCGTTCAGTTCAGAATAATGTGCTCTGAATCAACTATCTTTGCATGCCAGTCCAATGTGTAACTTCTAATTTCATTACCACTTTTTGTTAGGTTCTAAACTCGCGAATATACTTATAAATTGCGTGGCGAGTTATTCCTAGCCGTTCTGCAACCGTGTTTGTTGCCTCTTTAAGTTCGAAAATTCCGTTTTCAAACAGCAGTTTGGTTATGGCTTTATTCTTCCCTTTCAAGTTGATTTTTTCGTCGTTTTCAACTTGAATAATTGCATTCTCAAGCGCTTTTTCAATTAATTCAGTTGGAGATGAACTAAAGTTCTCATTAACACCGATTGAAGCGCTTGCCGTCTCGGGCATTAATGTTTTAATGATTTCGGTAAATGGGTAGGATAAGTTGGCATTAACACAAAATAATCCTATTGGTTTTTCATTCTCCCCAGCGAGTACGCATGTTGTCGATTTCAGTAAAGATCCGTCTTTGATTCTAGTGAAATAGCTTTTTGGTGTCGCATCTCCTGTTTTCTCAAAAGCACGAAGCATTTTCAGACCCATATCGGTAATTGGTGAACCTACGGTTCGGCCGGTATGATGTCCGTTGACAATTTTAACGACGGAATGCTCGAAGCTTTCGAAGGAATGGACCACCACTTCACAATGAGGCCCTATAAATTCCGCGACGGTTTCTGCCAATCGGAAATTGGATTTCATAAATTCTTTGTCTTTATCTGTAAACACAATATTGAATGATTTGTATGCGTTCATAGTCATGTAAATACCACTAAAGTTAACTAAAATTGGCCTTAATTGACCATTTATATACTTTTAATGCAATTAATCGTTCGAGCTGATAAGACGTATAAGACAATAATGGCCAGATTGAGTCAATAGGATAGTTACATATAGTTAATTATTGTGATCCAAATTACTATATTGGTTATCTTATCGCTTATTTGGGTTACATATAGTTAGCTTTATAGTTTGTGAACACAAAGATATTAATCTCTAGATATATGATGAATTAAAGTTAAAAAAATTTAACTGTCACCTTTCAGCTTGCATCGAGCCCAAAACAGACAGCAAACTCTGGAAGGCTATTTCTATCGATTTTATTGAGCGGATAAATTTTGATTAGATTTATTGTGAATCTACATCTCTTTAGAGGATCAGCTATCTGGGAGTCAGTAGTTGTCTAAGATGAGTGGAATCTCACCTGTTAGGGCTAAATTACCTTAAACCTTATTTAGTTAACTGTTATGCTTGTTGAAGTATCCTTGTTTTTGAGAGTTCGATGGATAAATCTGCTTTTTTAGATGCGATGAATATTACTCGCTGGCTCAGTGCTGATAAACCGTTAAAGCCTTACTTAGTGTTGCATGATCTCGATGCCGATTTATCTGATCAAACTTTTATCCATGATGTATTGCGTTTATTAAACGTTGATATTGAACAGTGCGAGTTTGATTGTGAAATGATTAAAGGACCACAGGTGATATGGGATATGCGTAAGACAAAAGTTCGTCCTCGTGTTGCTTGGGTTGTAAGTGCGCCGCTAACAGACCTTCATGCACTTGTGGATGAAAAACGTCATTTATGGCAGCAAATTTCTCAACATTTAGACAAAACCCAGCAATTAAGTAAAGGCCTGACCAATGAACAACACTGATGGTCACTTAATTGTCCCCCTTGGCGTTGAGCATGTTACTGCAATGGCGAGTATTGAAAATCAAGCTCATATTCATCCTTGGTCAGAAACTGGCTTAAAGGAGTGTTTTGGGCCTTTATATCGCGTTTTGGGCATTAAGCTGCAAGATGGTTTGTTGGGTTTTGCGATAGTACAGCAAATTATAGATGAGGCGACGTTACTCGATATTTGTGTAGCACCAGATAAACAAGGCTCAGGGTTTGGCTCGTTATTAATGCAGCAATTGATTGATGATGCGAAAGATGCGGGTGCAGTTGTGCTGATGTTAGAAGTTCGTCAGTCAAATGAGGCTGCAAAATATTTATATGAGAAAGTTGGTTTTATTGAGTCAGGCAGGCGTAAAAATTATTACCCTACAGATGATGGTTATGAAGATGCCATTTTAATGGATTTGGCATTGAGTTAATTTTTTGCGTGATTCAATTGAATACAAAAAAACAGCGCTAATAGAGCGCTGTTTTTTATTCGGGCGAAGTAAGATTACTTAACTTCTTTACCTTGAGCTTGTAAGTCTGCGTGGTAGCTTGAACGAACAAGTGGGCCACAGGCTGCATGAGTGAAACCAAGTTCATCAGCTAAGGCTTTCAATTCATCAAATTCGGCAGGTGGAACATAGCGTTCAACAGGTAGGTGGAATTTAGATGGTTGTAAGTATTGACCAAGCGTGAGCATTTCCACGTTGTGGGCGCGTAAATCTCGTAATACTTCGGCTATTTCTTCGTTAGTTTCACCTAGACCCATCATTAAACCAGACTTAGTCGGGATCGTTGGGTGACGCTCTTTAAAGCGTTTAAGTAGATCTAATGACCACTGATAGTTAGCGCCTGGACGTGCTTTGCGGTAATGAGCTGGAGCCGTCTCAAGGTTGTGATTAAATACATCAGGAGGCTCGGTCGCTAAAATATCTAAAGCGGCATCGATACGACCTCGGAAATCAGGAACCAGAGTTTCAATCTTGATTTCAGGGTTTAATAAACGAATTTCGCGAATACAGTCAGCGAAATGCTGTGCACCACCATCACGTAAATCATCACGGTCAACAGAAGTAATCACCACATACTTTAATTTCATATCTTTAATCGTTTGAGCCAGTTTTTTAGGCTCGTCAGAATCCGCTTTGAGTGGGCGACCATGGGCCACATCACAAAAAGGGCAACGACGGGTACAGATTGCACCTAAGATCATAAAGGTTGCTGTGCCGTGGTTAAAACATTCTGCTAAGTTTGGGCAAGAGGCTTCTTCGCAAACTGAGTGTAATCCGTTTTTACGTAATGCCGCTTTTATCTCGAGAATACGTTGATTTGACGCGGGTAATTTTACTCGTAACCAATCCGGTTTACGCAGCATAGTTTCGCGCTCTGATGGCACGACTTTTACAGGAATTCGTGCGACTTTATCGGCATCACGTAATTTGACACCTGGTTGTAATCTTTCAGGCCTATTCATTATTCTGCTAATCCTTGATGATGTACAAGTTGTTGGTAGCCCATAATTTGGCTAAAGGTTTGGATTAATTTATCGCCAGCTTCAAGCACAGTTTGTGGACCACCTAATGCTTTACATTGCACCATTTCTAAACCCGCATATCCGCAAGGATTGATACGCTGAAACGGGGCTAAGTCCATATCGACATTTAATGCTAAGCCGTGAAAAGAGCAACCTTTACGGATGCGTAATCCTAAAGAGGCAATTTTTCGTTCTGTTACATAAACACCAGGAGCGTCAGCTTTTGCGTAAGCATTAATAGCGTAACAAGCGAGCATGTCAATAATACTTTGCTCAATATTGTTCACTAATTGACGAACGCCTAGTTTATTACGTTTGATGTCGATAAGTGGATAAACCACTAATTGTCCTGGGCCGTGATAAGTAACTTGGCCACCACGATCGACTTGAATAACCGGAATATTACCAGGGTTGAGTATATGCTCGCTTTTACCTGCTTGGCCTTGGGTAAATACTGGTTGATGCTCAACAATCCAAAGTTCATCTTGGCTGTCGCTATCGCGAGTGTCAGTATATTCCTGCATTGCATGCCATGTCGATTCATAGTCTTGCATGCCAAGATGGCGGATGTGCAGTGTTTGTGCTTGCAAGGGCAACGTCTCCCCCAGATAAATTGTGTGTCCATCGAGTCAATGGATGAATTCTTGAGTATTATACTCAAGTTTATGAGTAAAGATGACTCTTTTGGTTCTTACAGTACGCGTTTTACACCTTCAATTGCGGCAAGATCAATATACGCTTTTTCAATATGTTCTTTGCTGGTAACAGTAATACGGATGGTCACTGAATAGTAACTGCCTTTACTTGATGCCTTCACGCTTGGAACATAATCACCGGGAGCAAGTTGTTGCGCTACAGCAACAACACGATCGGCTAAGGTATCGTCAGCATCACCAATCACTTTGAAAGGGCACGAATTAGGAAATTCCATCACTTGGTCAAACGTTGTATTTAACATTAACTTACTCGATTCTGTTTTGGTGTTACTAATATGGTGGCAATTATACCCGATTCAAGCCCGGTAGATCTTAAAAAGTTAAAGCCGCTGATTAGGCGGCTTTAATTAGTTGATTCACTAATAGTTTCATTAGTGAATCATGTCAATCTGAATAATTACTCAAACCAACTGGCAAACATTTGTTTAAAGTAATCCATTAACTTACTGAACATACCGCCTTCTTGAACTTCATTCAATGTCACTAGCGGGAATTGAGCAATGTCTTTTCCATCAAGCTGGAAAAAGACGCGACCGACGGTTTCGCCTTTAGCAAGTGGGGCTGTTAGTGGCTTAGTTAATTCAAAGTTAGCTTGTAAATCTTTTGCTTTACCACGGCTAATAGTAATAGGGGTATCGGTCATCACACCGAGATCAACTGTGTCTCTGTCGCCATACCAAATTTGTTGAGTTACGAAGGTATCGCCAGCTTTGTATGGTGTAATCGTTTCGAAAAAACGGAAACCATAGTTGAGTAGTTTCTTACTCTCAGCTTTACGTGCAGATTCACTCGATGTGCCCATCACAACACTGATAAGACGCATGCCTTCGCTGGTGCCTGAAGATACTAGGTTGTAGCCTGCACCTGATGTATGACCAGTTTTAATACCATCAACGTTTAAGCTTTTATCCCATAACAAGCCATTACGGTTATATTGCTTAATGCCGTTATAGGTAAAAGACTTCTCTGAATACACTTTATATTCTTCAGGTACATCACGGATCAGCGCGGCACCTAAAATGGCCATATCATAGGCTGTCGTTTTGTGATTTTCTGAATCTAAACCATGAGAGTTTTCAAAGTAGCTGTCTTTCATGCCTAATTGCTTAGCCCATGAATTCATTAAATCAACGAATGCACCTTCTGTCCCGGCAATATGCTCAGCCATAGCAACACAGGCATCATTACCCGATTGAATAATAATACCGCGGTTTAAGTCGTGTACTTTGACGGTTTTACCCACTTCAATGAACATTTTAGATGAATCAGGGAAATTCTTTGCCCACGCGTTCTTGGTAATGGCTACATCATCATCTAATGAAATATTACCAACGCGGATTTCATGGCCAATAACATAGCTGGTCATCATTTTTGTCAGACTTGCTGGGTTTAAACTTTCGTAGGCATTTTCTTCAGCAATAACTCTGCCAGAATTATAATCCATTAGCACGTAAGCTTTAGCAGCAACACTAGGCGCGTCTGGTGTCACCATAGGTGCGCGATTGGGTGTAGGACGTATATCTGGTTGTGGCGTTGCTGCGATTGAAGAAAAACAGACAACAGATGCAAAGAGCATCGTTGTTAATTGAGCAGTTTTGGAAGTCATCATGAAGTTAGCACGTCTCTAGTTAGTCGAAGAAAAGACAAAGATCAATTGGTATATTTTTTCGATTATACATTAGTAGGCAACCATTTCGCATTAAGGTTCATTCATCCAATGTAAATGAAGCTTAATGTTACTCTGTATCACCAGTATTATGGCTTACGGTACGATAAAGCTTTGTGGATAACCATCTGTTTGCACACGATCGAGCAATTTATTGGTTAGATGAATTTGTCTGATCGGGCCCAACTGTAATCTGTGCATGCCATTTATGGATGTCACGCGAGAATTAACGGCGTATTTGGTTTCTAACTGTTTGGCTAACATATTAATACGCAGTTTATCTTGCGACGCTGCAACTTGAATAAAATGATTGTCGTCATCTTTTAAATCGCTTATTACTCGCTCTTCTGGTGAGGGAATGTAAACGGTTTCAATAGCGACTTTTGCGGTTCCTCTGGCCAGCATGCCTAAGTGGTAAGCCGCAGCATAAGATAGATCAATCACTCGACCATGATGAAATGGTCCGCGGTCATTTACCCTAACAATAATTTGTTTATTGTTGTCTAAATTGGTCACTTTGACATAACTGGGTAAGGGCAGGTTTTTATGCGCTGCAGACATAGTGTACATATCATAAGTTTCGCCATTAGAGGTTAAATGACCATGAAACTTTGAGCCATACCATGATGCATGACCTTGCTCTTTAAATCCCTTTCCGCTGTCGAGCACTTGATAGCTTTTGCCTAATACGGTGTAGTTACGATTACCTTGTCTGCTATAAGGTTCGTATTTAGGTTGGGCGTTTTTAACCAAGCTCACGTCTGGTGCGTCATCAGGATAACGATCGTTAGCCATTTGATAGCGGCTTTTTTTTCCTGAAGAAGAGTTTTTAGCATCATTTGACGAGCAGCTAATGAGAAAGACACTGCTAAAAATGATTAATAAGATGAAACGGTAATTAATGACCATGTTGATTTACCGATTTATGATGAGCGTTAAGTTGTTGGCTAAACTGATAAACCGCCATGGCATATAATGGGCTGCGATTATAGCGAGTAATCACATAAAAGTTTTTAAGCCCGAGCCAGTATTCAGTGCTTTCAGCTTGATCTAGTTTAATTAACAATGCAGCTTGTGACGCATCAATATCTTGATTATCTGCCAAGCTTAATGATGGGCTAAGAATGTCTGATACCTTATAGTGAAGCTTTTCTTTGGTCCATACCTTCGCTTTAGGGGCCGTGCTTGAGGTGTGATTTAGCAATAACGCTACAGGTTGGCCTTTTTGCCAACCGTGTTGATGAAAATAGTTAGCTACACTGCCAATTGCATCAGCTTTGCTGGTTAATAAATCTCGTCGACCGTCACCATCAAAATCCACAGCGTAATGGCGGTAGCTAGATGGAATGAATTGACCGTAACCCATTGCTCCAGCATATGAGCCTTTTAAGGTGTCATTATCGAGTTTTTCTTCTTTAATCAACGACATTAAATTGGCATATTCACTGCGAAAGAACGTTGCCCGTGGTGGGTAATGAAAGCCCAGCGTGTACAGGGCATCTTGCACACGATAATTGCCTAAGTAACCACCATAGAATGTTTCAATGCCAATGATCGCCACTATAATTTGTGGATCGACGTTAAATTGCTTGGCTGCTTTATCGATGGTTTGCTGGTTTTCTTGCCAAAACTCTAGCCCTTTTTGCAACCGTTTGTCGGTCAAAAAAATAGGATAATATTGGTGCCAAGGTTTCGCTTCCCAAGGTTTTGATATCGCGTCAATAATGGTTTGGTCGAAGCTTGACGATGCTAAAAACTGCTCGACTTCTTGTTGCTTAAATCCTTGTTTTACTTGTTCGGCAATAAAGGTTTTCTGTAACGCTTGAGTATCAGTTTCGGTCACTGCATTTGCGTCAAAAACAGCACTCATAAGTAATGCTAAGCTGGCGATTTGAACGGTTATTTTTGTCATGGTTAACGTTAATCCTATCTATCGACAAATCGTCTGTGGGTGTGAATACTCATTAAAATACCAAAACCTGTCATTAAGGTCAGCATTGAGGTTCCACCATAACTGATTAGCGGTAAAGGTACACCAACCACAGGTAGAATGCCTGATACCATGCCGATGTTAACAAAAACATAGACAAAAAACGTTAGGGTGATACTTCCGGCCAATAAGCGTGCAAAACTGGTCTGTGCTCGTGAAGCGATAACCAGACCCCTGCCAATGACAAATAAATACATTGCCAGTAACACTAAACTGCCAATTAATCCGAACTCTTCTCCGATCACTGCAAAGATAAAGTCGGTATGTCGCTCAGGTAAAAACTCTAATTGTGATTGAGTCCCATCAAGCCAACCTTTACCCCAAAGTCCACCAGAACCAATGGCAATTTTCGATTGGATAATATGATAACCCGCGCCGAGAGGATCTTGTTCTGGATTAAACAAGGTTAATACTCGAGTTCGCTGATAATCGTGCATCAAGAAAAACCACAATACGGGTAAAAAGATCAAAATCGCAGTAACAAAGCCGCCGACAATTAGCCAGCTCATGCCAGATAAAAACAACACAAATACTCCAGAAGCTGCGACCAAAATAGAGGTGCCTAAGTCAGGTTGTTTAGCAATGAGTAATGTTGGAATAAGTAGAATAATAACGCCACCGGCCAGATATCGCTTTTTGGGTGGTAGCGGGAACTTACTGATATACCACGCCATGGTGATGGGGAAGGCTAGTTTGATGAGTTCCGATGGTTGGAATTCCATAAATCCTAAGTTTAGCCAGCGCTGGGCACCTTTATTAATGGTGCCGAACAGTTCAACACCGATGAGTAACGCTACCCCAGCAAGATAAATAGGCAAAGCCCAACGCCTGAGTATTTCAGGATTGATTTGTGCAAAGCAAAACATGACGCCTAACGACAACGCCATACGCACAAGTTGACGCTCCATCATCGCAGGGTCTTCGCCACTGGCAGAATAAATCACAAAAAGGCCAAAGCTCATTAAGATAACGATGCCGATGAGTAATGGCACATCTAAGTGTATTTTTTGCCAAAACGATTTTTGATATGCATGATTATTCACGGTTTTACCGCCCATTCGTCTCGTAAAATATACTCATCGAGCAAGGCTCGAGCTAGCGGGCCAGCATTGGCGCCACCCCAGCCGGCGTTTTCTAATACCACAGCCAAAACAATACGAGGGTTTTCGTAAGGAGCGTAAGCAACAACTAATGCATTATCGCGTAAGTGTTCTGCGATAGTGTTGGCATTATATTTTTGATCTTTAGCTACGCTAAATACCTGTGCAGTACCCGTTTTCATTGCTGCAGTATAGGTTGCATCGGTAAAGCGAGATTTATCAGCAGTTTGGCGCATAGCTTCATTGATGATGTCCCAATTACGAGGGTCTTTAAGCTCTATTGGTACTTGCTCATCAATCGGCGAATCAATTTTAACGGTACTATTTTTAAATGATTTTAATAGATGAGGCGTAAAGCGCTTGCCTTTATTTGCCATGATAGTCACCGCATTAGCAAGCTGTAGAGGAGTAGTGGTCCAATATCCTTGGCCAATACCGACCGAAATTGTATCGCCGTTATACCAAGGTTGGTTGTAACGCATTCTTTTCCAGTCTCGAGATGGCATTACGCCATCTGATTCTTCAAAAATATCAATGCCAGTACTTTTGCCAAAACCAAAGCGATCCATAAATATGGCCATTCTATCGATGCCAACTTTATAGACGAGGTCATAAAAGAAAATATCACAAGAGTCGACAATGGCATGATAGATATCTACCCAGCCATGGCCCCATTTTTTCCAGTCGCCCCATTTGCGATCGACGCCTGGCATTTGCCAATAGCCTGGATCCCAAATCCGCGTGCGTTCGCTAATGATTTTTTCTTCTAACCCAAGTAATGCAACATGCGGTTTGATGGTTGACGCAGGTGAGTATTGCCCTTGGGTTGAACGATTTATTAATGGCCGCGACTTATCGTTTAACAGCTCATTATAAGCTTTAGAACTAATGCCGTGAACAAAGGGGTTTGGGTCATATGATGGGCTTGAAATCATGGCTAAAACACCGCCATCTCTAGGATCTATAGCCACAACGGAGCCTTTGCGGCCATCTAAAAGCTCCATGGCCTTCTGCTGTAGTTTGAGATCTAACGTGAGATAGATATCTTGTCCTGGTGTTGGCGGAGTCACTTTAAGCGTGCGGATCACTCTGCCACGATTATTGACCTCTTCTTCGAGGTGACCAGGGGTACCATGAAGTAAACTTTCATAAAATTTTTCAATACCTTGCTTACCAATATCTTTGGTTGCAGCATAGTTTTTCCACTGACTGCTTTTTTCAAGTAAGGCTTTATCTCGGCTATTAATTTTGCCGACATAACCCAATACATGAGTCATTAGCGCATTAAAGGGATAATGACGCTTAAGACCTGCTTCAACATAAATACCAGGAAATTTATATTGATTAACACTAAAGATGGCGACTTGTTCGTCGGTTAATTTACTTTTAATGGTTAACGGCTTAAACCGGCGATGAAACTTTAAGGTTTCAGTGATGCTTTCGCGCTCATCTTCTGAGAGTTCAATGAAGGTATTAAGCTCGTCCAAAGTCGCGGTAATGTCATCGACTTTTTCTGGAATAAGTTCTAAAGAATAATAAGGTTGGTTTTCGGCTAATAGTACGCCATGACGGTCATAAATTAACCCTCTGCTAGGCGGAGTAGGAACCACACGGATACGGTTATCATTTGAACGAGTTTCATAGTCTTTGTAAGAGACAACTTGAAGATGATAAAGATTCGAAAATAAGATGCAGAGTAGAAAGAATACGCAAATAAAAGTGAATAATGCACGGCGTTTAAATAGCGCGGCCTCTGCGGCGTGATCATGCATGGTAATGCGCTTATTTGGCGACACTTATGCTATCCCCGTCTTTACCAAATGGAAGGTTGAATTATAGAAGGTCACAGTATCAGCTGATGAACATGAAAAAAAGAGTTGCATGATAATCATTATCGATAAGCTTAGTTATTCATGCGACTGAGTTTATTCTCTGTGATACGGATGATTGTTATTGACGCTCCAAGCTCGATATAGGCTTTCTGCCACAATAACCCTAACCAAAGGGTGAGGTAAGGTCAGGGCAGATAAACACCAGCTTTGGTTGGCCGCCTCTTTACAAGCAGGTGAAAGTCCTTCTGGGCCACCAATAAGTAAGCTGACATCTCTACCATCGAGTTGCCACTTTGTCATTTGCTCGGCAAGTTCTGGTGTTGTCCAGTTTTTACCGGGTAAATCTAGGCTGACAATGTGGTTACCTTTTGCTACTGCCGCTAGCATTAATTCGCCTTCCTTATGTAAAATTCGGGCGATATCAGCATTTTTCCCGCGTTTCCCTGCTGGGATTTCGATGAGTTCCAAAGCCATATCTCTAGGGAAACGGCGTTGGTATTCTTCGAAGCCTCGGGTTACCCAATCGGGCATTTTGGTGCCAACGGCAATAAGCTGTAACTTCATTAGACGCTGTGTTCAGACCAAAGTTTTTCAAGCTCGTAGTAATCACGAGTTTGTTCTTGCATCACATGCAAAATCACTGAGCCTAAATCAACTAATACCCATTCACTGCTGTCACGACCTTCGACCCCAAGAGGTTGCACGCCAGCATTTTTTGCTGACACGATTACGTGCTCACCAATAGATCGAACGTGTGTTTTTGATGTACCAGTACAAATGATCATAGTGTCGGTAATGGTTGACCGCTTAGATACATCTATAACAGTAATATTTTTTGCTTTTAAATCATCGACTTTGTCGATAACGAAATCTTTTAGTTCGGTGCCTTGCACTCGAAGTACCTCATAAGTAAAAATTAACGGAGTATTATACTCAAATTCACTGTTGATGCGCAATTAAGCAAGGCTAAACAACGATAGATTTAATTTTGTGTCCGATGCAGAGTTTACCCATAATCATAAAAGTTGAGTTAATAACTGTGCGGTTTATTGTGTTAGCGATAGAGCTGATGTTGGCGAATATATTCGGTTGTTGTTTGAGATAAAACCGTGCTGATATCAATATTTTGAGCTAACTGCTGACGTATTTCAGTTGAAGAAATATCGACTAACTGGCTGTTGATGCTGAATATTCTGCCATTTTTAGCATGGGAAGGCGAGTCAAGATAGTCTGCGGTTGCTTGTCTGAATAATAATTCTTTGGTCATTTCGCTATGGGTGTCCATTGCCCAACCAGGGCGTTGACACAATGCAATATGGCACAGATTAAACAATGATTGCCATTGATACCACAATGGTAATTGAACAAATGAATCCATGCCCATAATGAAAAAGAATTCATCATCAGGATATTGTTGGGTGAGTAATGTGAGCGTAGTGACGCTGTAAGACGGGGTGTCGCGATTGATTTCGATATCACATAGCTTAAATTCTGGGTACTGCTGGCAAACTAACTTCACCATTTCAAGCCGGTGATGAGTACTGACTACGGTAGTATTTTTATGTGGGGGTATATGATTGGGCATTAGCCAAATCTGGTCTAAATGAAGTTGCTGTTTTACATCTAGTGCAGGATTGATATGTCCTAGATGGATAGGGTCGAACGTGCCACCCAAAATACCGATACGCATTCGCTGTCCTTACTTTTTGTCTCAGTCTGTTAATTCAATATGAGCTAAACGGTTATGTGCTCGTGGATCAAATAAAATGCAAAGATGGCTGAGACCAATCCAATCTTCAAGCCCTTTTTGTTTTAGATTTAATTCTAATTTAGACGCAAACGCGAGCATATGTTCGATATGATCTAAATCTAATCGCGTTATTGCAGCTTGATAGAGTGGTTTACGCTTATCCCAAATCCGGTGCTGGCCCCACAGTTTATTGAGTTGCTCGCCATTATGAACGGCCAGTTTCAAGGTGAGCAGCAAATTTATCTCTTTGAATAAAGCCCACATTAAAATGGGCATAGCAGTGCCTTCAGCCTGCAATTGAGCCAACATATGTTGCGCATGTTTTTGATGATTACCTAGAATGGCATCACAAAGTTGAAACACACTGAAACGAGATTGGTCTTCGAAATATTCACTGAGTTGTTCTGGGGCAATATTTTGCTTAGGGCTGAGCAGTTGTAACAATTGCATCGCTTGTTCAGCCGCCAATAAGTTACCTTCAAATAGGGTAAACAACATGGCTTTGGCATCATGGTGAACCGTGAGTTCATAATGAGAAATACGACTGTCTAACCAGCGTTCAAACTGTTTACCTTCAGGCGTGGTGCAGGGTAGGTATATACCTTTGGCATCGAGTGATTTAAACCATTTGCTATTGGTTTGCTCTGCACTGGCTTTAGGGCCTTGAATAATCAATAACATATCTGGATTAGGGTGTTGCAACAGCGTTTGAAATGCTGCTGCGCCTTCCATGCCCGGTTTGCCTTGCGGCAGGGTTAACTCAATAATCCGCCGGCTGGCAAATAAGCTCATTGCTTGCCATTCTTGGACTAAATCTCCCCAGTTAAAACCGGTTTCTTGGCTCAACTGTACACGCTCTTCAAAGCCTTGTTTTTTAGCGGCGTTGAGGATCAATTGTTTACTGTTTTCGATTAACCATGGGTCATCACCAAACAGTAAAAAACATTGAGGTAGCGGTTTGAGATGTTGTTTGAGTTGATCAGGATAAACCCGCATTACTCTGCCCCGATTGACGCCAGAGTCTGGATAATATAATCGGCTGCCTGTACGCGCATCTCTTTAACCAACAACTCCATTTCACGGCTTTTTGCTAATGCAGTACGAGGATCGTCTTGATAATCTCGGCGGATTTCAGTATCAAAATCTTGTGGCTCTTGTCCTGGTAAAGTAACCGAATAATGCACTAAGTAAATCAGCTCATATTCTGCAACATTTCCTGTGGGATAAAGTGACAGTGTAGCACGTTCCAGTGAGTCGTTAATTAACCGTAACGTCGGTGTTTTTTCTGCTGCATCGACAAGGCTAATACGGTTGATCCGTAATCTGTCACGAACTAAGCGAGTTAACTCACTGTATTCATCGCTGCTGCTTAAATGCAATTCGGCCAATTCGGCAGGGATGGAGTAACTGCGTTGGAGTTTGAAGCCGCATCCTGCAGTGGTCAGTAGCACCAATGTCATTATGGCTAAACAGATTTTTTTGGCTAGCATAGTGAGGGGAGGCATCCTTGTTTATTTGCATGGTTAAATAAATAACTTACCGTGGTGTACCCGCGGTAAGTTATAACACTGAAGCGTTAACGTTATCACCCTAATTTCGGAGGCTGACGAGCCTCCTCATTAAAACAACTTAGTTAGCAACAATACTTAATAGTTTACCGGGCACGTAAATCACTTTACGAACCGTTAACCCTTCAGTGTGTTTTTGTACGTGCTCATCACTCATGCCTAATGCTTCTACATCTTCTTTTGATGCATCAGCAGCAACAGTAATTTTTGCGCGAACCTTTCCGTTTACTTGTACCACAATGAGCTTGCTGTCTTCGACTAACGCAGACTCATCGACTTCAGGCCAACGGCTATCTTCAATATCACCTTCGTTACCTAGCTCATTCCATAACGTAAACGTCATATGCGGAACAATAGGGTAAAGCAAACGCGTTACTGCAGACAAAGCTTCAGCAAGTAATGCTCGATCTTGAGCCGTTTCTTGTGAGGCTTTCAGTAAATGGTTCATTAGTTCCATTACTGAGGCTACAGCGGTGTTAAACATTTGACGACGTGCAATGTCATCGCTGACTTTGGCAATGGTCTTATGTAATTCACGGCGCAATGCTTTTTGATCGGCATTTAATTTGCTGGTATCTAATGGGTCAGTTTTACCTGCAGCAACATGATCGCTAGCCAATTTCCAGAAACGTTTAATGAAGCGATGTGCTCCTTCAACGCCAGACTCTTGCCATTCCAGGGTTAATTCTGGTGGCGAGGCAAACATCATGAATAAACGTACGGTATCAGCACCGTACTTTTCAACCATAACTTGTGGATCGATACCGTTATTTTTCGATTTAGACATCTTACTCATACCAGTGTAAACCAGTTCATGACCTTGATTGTCTATCGCTTTAATAATGCGGCCTTTGTCGTCTTTTTCTACCACCGTC
Source organism: Shewanella sp. TB7-MNA-CIBAN-0143 (assembly GCF_040310065.1). NCBI lineage: Bacteria > Pseudomonadati > Pseudomonadota > Gammaproteobacteria > Alteromonadales > Shewanellaceae > Shewanella > Shewanella sp. TB7-MNA-CIBAN-0143. The sequence goes on along the minus strand of NZ_JBEOPL010000032.1, from coordinate 13,421 downwards.
ACTTCTAAAGGTGATACCCAAACTCGGGCACCTTTTTCGTTGGTGTAGTAATAAGCGTCTGCTAATACCATGCCTTGAGTCAGTAATTGCTTTGCGGGCTCATCACTGTTGACTAAGCCAGCATCACGTAGCAACTTATGGAAAAAGCGGAAATACAATAAATGCATACAAGCGTGTTCGATACCGCCAATGTACTGATCTACTGGTAACCAGTAGTTAGCTTTAGCAGGATCTAACATTTCGTCTGCGTGAGGGCTACAGTAACGGGCGTAATACCACGATGATTCCATAAAGGTATCAAAGGTATCTGTTTCACGGGTTGCTGGCTGACCGTTGACTGTGGTTTCGGCCCAAGCCTTATCGGCTTTAATTGGACTTTGAATACCGTCCATCACCACATCTTCTGGCAAAATAACTGGCAGTTGATCTTCAGGCGTTGGCACAACAGTACCATCTGCGAGGGTCACCATTGGGATAGGAGCACCCCAGTAACGCTGACGAGATACACCCCAGTCACGTAAACGGTAGTTTACTTGACGCTTGCCTTTGCCTTCTGCAGTTAATCGAGCATCAATGGCTTCAAAAGCCGCTTGAAAGTCTAAACCGTCAAGCTCTGGGAAAGTGTCTCCAGAATTAAATACGATACCTTTTTCGGTGTAGGCTTCTTTGCTGACGTCTACTTCGCCATCTACTGGCTTAATGACCGCTTCAATCGCAAGCTTATATTTAAGCGCAAATTCATAATCGCGTTGATCATGAGCAGGTACCGACATTACCGCACCCGTGCCGTAATTCATCAATACAAAGTTAGCGACCCAAATAGGTACTAACTTGCCACTAATAGGATGAATAGCTTGTAAACCGGTTGCTACGCCTTTTTTCTCCATCGAAGCCATCGCAGCTTCAGTGGTATCAGCATTTTTACATTCTTCTAAAAATGCGGCTAACTCAGGGTTATTCAATGCAGGCTGTTCAGCTAAAGGATGACCTGCTGCAATAGCTACATAAGTCACGCCCATTAAGGTATCTGGACGAGTGGTGTAGATGTCAAACGAGGCATCACTGTCAGCAACGGCAAAGGTCATTTCAATACCTTCACTGCGGCCAATCCAGTTGCGTTGCATGGATTTAACCTGCTCAGGCCAGCCATCTAACGTGTCGATGTCGTTAAGTAATTCTTCAGCGTAATCGGTGATTTTAATAAACCACTGAGGAATTTCTTTCTGAATCACTTCAGTATCACAGCGCCAGCAGCAACCATCTTGTACTTGCTCGTTTGCGAGTACGGTTTCATCGTTTGGACACCAGTTTACTGATGAGGTTTTTTTGTACACTAAACCTTTGGCATACAACTGAGTGAAGAACCATTGTTCCCAACGATAGTACTCAGGGGTACAGGTAGCGATTTCACGACTCCAGTCATAACCAAAGCCTAATAGCTTAAGTTGGTTCTTCATGTAGTCGATATTTTCGTATGTCCACGGTGCCGGCGAGGTCTTATTATTGATCGCGGCATTTTCTGCAGGCAGACCAAATGAGTCCCAACCAATCGGTTGCAAAACATTTTTACCTTGCAAACGTTGATATCGTGCCACTACATCGCCTATTGTGTAGTTACGGACGTGGCCCATGTGAAGACGACCTGAAGGATACGGAAACATTGAAAGACAATAGAATTTCTCTTTGCTTTCATCTTCAGTAACTTCAAAGGTTTTATGTTCGTGCCAGTGCTTTTGCACTAAGGCTTCAATTTCTGAGGGATTATATAGCTCTTGCATCAATCTATTTCCGGCCATGCCGCCCATTGTTTGATCTAACGCTCAGCAGCGAGATTTATAACTGCATAGAATAAACCAGAAGTGATCTATTAAAAAGGTGCGTATTAAGGAGTATTACTTATGAGTGGAAAAAGTTCAGCACTATTAGCCTTATATCAGTCACTATTCGAACAGGTGAAAACCTCGTTTGAGCAAGATAACTCATTGACTGCTAAAAGTTTGTTTAAGTCAGTGACCCAGGGTAAAGAGTATTTAAAACTAAAATCTCATGCAGATGAAGAAGAGCTCGCTTTAGTAGAAGAATTTTTAAAGCGTGACATTGCAGCCTTCTTAAATGAGGAAAATGCCGATAATTTGAGTTTTAGTCCGATGGTTATTGGGATTGAGAATACATTATGGCAGTGGTTGAGCGAAATAACTGATCGTAGCCAAGTGGAGTGGCATGAACTTTTACAAGATTTTAAACATCATGGTGTTTATAAGTCTGGGGAAATTATTAACCAAGGTAAACTGACCTGCGATAAATGTGGTCATCAAATGCAAATCGATTTTCCTGGGGTCATCCCCGACTGCCCAAAATGTGATTATAATGAGTTTTCAAGGGAGCCGTTAACACCATAACCAGCTAAGTGAATACTTAAAACTCTACTCGGTAATGGTAGTGACTCGTACTGCTGTTACCGATCATTTCATCATACGCTGTCTGAATTTCTAGCATGGCATAATGAATGCCTTGTTGTTTCAATAACACTTCAGCTTGTTTGATTGAGTTGAAACTCAGCTGTTTCCCTGCTTTATTGCGAACACTGTAAAAATTTCCTAGCAGATCTTTAACACCGAGCAAATAATGATTTGAGTCGGCATAACTAATAATCGTTGGATGTTTAGTTTGTTGGGATATGGCTAATTTTATTTCAAATAGTTGCATCGTAATCTTCACCAATAGTTGTTTACCCAAGACATTACGAAGCAAGCTGAAGCTTAGTTTATATTGATAGCTTATTTTTAACATCTAAATGCATTGAAAGACGGTTTTAGATTAGCAACCACTGACTACAGTTTGATATTGGGGTGCTGTATTTGCATCTGCGGCTTGAGTGTAAGAGAAGTAACAATTGTCATTGATGACCTGGCCATTATCATCTTTATCATATCCGATATAAGTAATAGCAATTCCTTGATATTGAATGGTAAAAGCGTCATCCACAACGATCCATTTTTCAATGTCCGTGTTGTCTAAATAGCCCCATTTTAACCGAGTTTCAAATACTCCGTCGTTGTCGATATCAATATCGATTAAGTCATCGCGGTTTGTGACTGCTTGCACTCGTAAGCTCGTCATTTTTGAACGGGCATACACCAGAGTATTGGCTGTTTTAATGCTGCCCATGAGGCCCGATAGGGTGCGCTGTCTCGCTTCGGTACTCAAGCCAATAAATTTAGGTGCTGCAACCAGCGCTAGAATACCTAAAATAATGATGACCACAATCAACTCTATTAAGGTAAATCCTTTTGAGAGAACCTGTGTTTGGAGTCGAATCGATTGTGACATCAAATTGTCCTGTTATTTACGTAAGACGTTTCTGACACTAAATAACACTAATAAACCGCACAGTATGAGTAAGGGGAATTGACCTATTTTTCTAAACCAAGTTTCACCTTGATAAAGTGCAATATTGGTTACTAACACCCCAGTTTCAAACTGCGGGATAGCATCGGTAATTCGTCCATGCGGATCAACGACTGCAGTAATGCCATTATTGGTACCACGCAGTAATGGTTTACCCATTTCAATGGCACGCATTTGGGCTATTTCCATGTGCTGTAATGGCCCGTTAGATGCGCCAAACCAAGCGTCGTTTGATACTGTGAGTAGCATATCTGTTTCATTTGTAACGCTTGCTCTTACTTGCTCTGGAAAGGCAATTTCATAACAAATCGCCGGCGCTACATGATAACCCAGTGCAATTAAATTAGGTTGAGTGTAGTCACCACGTTGGAATGATGACATTGGTAAATTAAAAAACGGTGCAATAGGGCGTAATAAATCCCCTAATGGCACGAACTCACCAATTGGCAGTAAATGATGTTTCTTAAACTCGTTGGTGCCACCGGCAATATAGTCAGCACTTTGTTGCTGCTTCTGATGGTGATTACCTAATACGATTAATGAGTTATAAAAATCATTTTGCTGGTGGCTAATAATGCCTGTAATAATCGCAATGTTATTCATATTGGCGACTTGATTGGCATTGATTAAAAAGTCTTCCACCATGGCTTCTGGTGCAGGAATGGCAGCTTCTGGCCAAATAACGATATCGACACTAGAGGCATCATCAAATTGCTCACGGGTTAGATCCATGTATTTAAGCATGGTTGGCCACAATGCATCGGGCTCCCACTTCATACTTTGGGGAATATTACCCTGCACTAATGCCACTTTAACTGTTTTACCACTGGCTGATATTGGGTTGAGTTGCGGTGCCGCCCAAGCGCTTAATGCCAAGATAGGTAATATGATTAGCACTGGGAATACTCGCTTTTGTGTTAACAGCATCAGTGAGCCTGCAACTAAAGCCACCACAAAGCTCAGTCCTAACGCACCAATAAAGCTGGCAAATTCACTAAGAGGCCCTAATGTTTGGCTGTAGCCAGCCCAAATCCAAGGGAAACCTGTCAGTACCCATCCTCTTAACCATTCAGTTAGCACCCATAATGCTGGGAATAATCCTAGATAGGTAAAGTAAGGATTTAAGGAGTGCTTAGCTGTGCGTGATAACTTGCTGAGCAAGTATCCTGTTATTGCGGGATAAATTGCCAGATACAGTGCCAGTAAAGCCATTAAGGTTATCGACACAACAATGGGCATGCCACCAAAGGTATCAATACTGACATGCACCCAACTAATGCCAATGGCAAAGCAGCCAAAACCGAAACTAAGCCAGTAATACAAACTTTGTTTGGCGGTTAATGTATGACTCTGCCATAGGGCAAAACTCAATGCTAAAGGAAATATGGCCCAAATTTCATAAGGCGCAAACGAAAGTGCCGTACTGGCGCCAGCAATAAATGCCGTCACCAGACGAACAATACTCAAAGAAGAGTGTAAAGGTTGAGTTTTTAGCACGATTTAGTCGTCGAATTCTTCACTAATATTAGGGTCAGGGAGTTTAACACGAAGTTGCACCAAGCGGCGGTTATCTGCGTTAATGACTTTGAACTCGATATTGTTGATGATAATGCTTTCATTACGTTCTGGTAAATGGCCAAATGCATGCGACACCATACCACCGACAGTATCGAACTCTTCATCACTGAAGTTGGTACCACAGGCATCGTTGAAATCTTCAATTTCAGTCAGCGCTTTTACCATGAACACTGTGTTACTGAGTTTTTTGATTTCGGTATCTTCAACTGAATTATGGTCAAATTCATCTTCAATTTCCCCGACAATTTCTTCGAGAATATCTTCAATAGTGACTAGGCCTGACACTCCACCATATTCATCGACAACAATCGCCATATGGTAGCGTTGTGAGCGGAATTCTTTGAGCAGTACATCGACTCTTTTACTTTCAGGAACGACCACGGCAGGTCGAATCACTTGGGCAAGAGTAAAAGATTCATCAGATTGTTTAAATCCGTATTTGATCAAATCTTTAGCCAGTAAAATGCCTTCAATATGATCTTTGTCTTCATTAACAACAGGGAAGCGAGAGTGACCTGAATCCATGACGATTTCTAAAAACTCATCGACGGTCGAGTCTATTTGAATGGTAACAATTTGCGATCTTGGGATCATGATGTCGCGCACACGAAGGTCGGAAACCTCTAATACACCTTTAATCATTTCGCGAGTATCTTCGGTGATGAGGTCACGCATTTCTGCACCGGCGATGACATCAACTAAATCTTCGCGATTTTGAGGTTCGCCCTGAAATAATTGGTTAATTTTATCGAACCAGCTCTTCTTGTGGGCGTTTGTACTCGGGGGGATATCGTCACTCATAATATTTACCTAAACAGGGTTATCTATAAGATATACCTTGTTTATTTATGCTTCCTTATAGGGATTGTCAAAACCTAAGCCTTCAACAAGTTGGGTCTCTAATGACTCCATCTCATCGGCTTCTTCGTCGATAATATGGTCATAACCCAGCAAATGCAAGCTACCGTGTATGACCATGTGTGCCCAGTGTGCGATTAGCGGTTTATTTTGCTCAATTGCTTCTTGTTCCACCACTGGTGCACAGATAACGAGGTCACCCAATAATGGCAATTCAACTTCAGGCGGCGCTTCAAATGGAAATGACAATACGTTAGTTGGTTTGTCTTTACCGCGATAAGTTGAATTGAGCTGCTGACTTTCGGCAATATCAACAATACGAATGGTTAACTCGACTACTGGCATTGTTTGGCCAATAGCCGTTCGAACCCAAGTTTCAAACTCAGCTTGTGTCGGTAAATGTGGATTATCGACTGCAATTTGCAGGTCGAGATCTAATGATATCCCTTGCTGGCTCATTGAGCACTTTCCTCTTTATCTATTAGCTGACGTTTCTGCTCACGTTCACGATAAGCTTGTTCTTTGATGGTTTTTTGGATTTGCTCTTGTTGCTCGAATGCTTCATACGCTTCAACGATACGAGCAACAACAGGGTGGCGGACCACATCTTGGGCAATAAAGAAATTAAAGCTGATCTCAGATACTTCACTGAGAACCTCAATGGCGTGACGTAGGCCTGATTTTTGGCTACGAGGTAAATCAATTTGAGTAATATCGCCAGTGATCACCGCACGAGAATTAAACCCAATACGGGTTAAGAACATTTTCATTTGTTCAACTGTGGTGTTTTGGGCTTCATCTAAAATAATGAAAGCATCATTGAGAGTCCGGCCGCGCATGTAAGCGAGCGGGGCGACTTCAATTACGCCGCGTTCAATCAGTTTTTCAACTTTCTCAAAACCCATCATCTCAAATAAGGCATCATAAAGTGGGCGTAGATATGGATCGACTTTTTGGCTTAAATCGCCCGGTAAAAAACCGAGTTTCTCGCCGGCTTCAACTGCAGGACGAGTTAATAGAATACGACGCACTTCTTGTCGCTCATACGCATCAACCGCCGCTGCAACAGCAAGGTAAGTTTTACCTGTACCAGCAGGGCCAATACCAAAGCTGATGTCGTGACGAGTGATATTATGCATGTACACACTTTGATTTGGTGTACGAGGCTTAATCACACCACGCTTAGTTTTTATATGGATGCTACTGTCGTCAGAGTCTTGCTGTGCTTCAAGGTTAATGGCTTCTTGAATGGCTAAATGCACTACTTCAGGTTCTAAGTCTGGCGTGCTGCCTTTTACGGTTTGGGTTTCAATGTATAACTGACGCAGCAAGTTATTGGCATTGAGCGCATTACGTGGCAGTCCAACAATAGTGAAGTGGTTATCTTTATGAACAATCTCAACACCTAATCGGCGCTCTAGCTGTTTGATGTTGTCATCAAATGGGCCACATAATGACACGAGGCGGCGAGTATCTGAAGGTTCTAGATACAAATTCATGGTAGTGACTTTAGTGGTCAAATAAGGCTCCAGGTTTTGGTATTGGACAACAAAATATATGCCATTTAGTAATAATGACAGTTTACGAGTCTCTGTATCGAATTACCATAATATGACTAATTTTAGGCAAAATTAAAGGCGGACAAGCCGCCTTTAATATCATCTTAAGCAACAAACATGAATTACGGCTTAAAGTGGGTCACACCTAATGCGTCATCTTGCTTGTGTTTAGCCATAATATCAGCTGGTTGTAAACTGCGACGTAAATCCATTTCATCTTCACCACGGACAAATTCGCCGCGTAATGAGTTGGTATAAACATCAACAATTTTCACATCAACGAAACTGCCGATATGAGTGTGGGCGGCTTCAAAGTTAACGACTCGACTGTTTTCAGTACGACCGCGAAGTTCCATTGGATTCTTTACCGATGGACCTTCTACTAAAATACGTTGAACCGAGCCTAACATATGACGGCTATAACGCATTGCTTGTTGCGTAATGCGCTCTTGTAAAATGGCTAAACGCTGCTTCTTTTCTTCGTCGCTAACATCATCAGGCAAATCTGCCGCAGGCGTGCCTGGGCGAGCGCTGTAGATAAAGCTAAAGCTGTGGTCAAAACCAACATCTTCAATCAGTTTCATGGTATCAGCGAAATCTTGTTTAGATTCGCCAGGGAAACCAATAATAAAGTCTGAACTGATTTGAATATCAGGACGCGCTTTACGCAAGCGACGAATAATCGACTTGTATTCAATTGCCATGTGACCGCGTTTCATTTGGGTCAAAATACGATCAGAACCCGATTGCACCGGTAAATGCAGGAAGCTCACCAATTCAGGCGTGTCTTCATACACATCGATAATGTCTTGGGTGAATTCAATTGGGTGGCTAGTGGTAAAACGTAGACGGTCGATACCATCAATTGAGGCCACTAGGCGCAATAATTCCGCAAAGGTACATATCTCATCATCATGAGTTGCACCGCGATATGCGTTAACGTTTTGACCTAATAAATTGACTTCACGTACACCTTGGGCGGCTAATTGGGCCACTTCAAGAATAACGTCATCTAACGGACGGCTGACTTCTTCACCACGGGTATAAGGTACCACGCAGAAAGAACAGTACTTACTGCAACCTTCCATAATTGACACGAACGCGGTTGGACCGTCAGCGCGAGGCTCAGGAAGACGATCGAACTTCTCAATTTCTGGGAAACTGATATCAATCACGGCTTTTTCGCCACGTTGAATTTGTTCAATCATCTCAGGTAAACGATGCAATGTTTGTGGACCAAAGATAATATCAACGCATTGAGCGCGATCTTTAATTGCTTTACCTTCTTGCGAGGCAACGCAACCGCCGACCCCAATAATTAAATTAGGATTTTTATCTTTTAAAGATTTCCAACGCCCTAGCTGATGGAATACCTTCTCCTGTGCTTTTTCACGAATAGAGCAAGTATTAAGCAGCAGAACATCTGCTTCGCTTGCGTCCTCGGTCAAGGTATATCCTTGATAGTCGTCTAATAAATCGGCCATCTTTGATGAGTCATACTCATTCATTTGACAGCCCCAGGTTTTAATATGAAGTTTTTTACTCATCAGTGCTCGCCAGTAAATCACAGTAAAAATAGCGCGACATTTTACCTGTTGTCAGGCGGTCTGGCTAGCACTAGTGCAAGTTTCACTCATTTGAATCTAAACTTTGTAATAGCCTTGAAAATTGTAATGATTTATCGTTGGCGTTAAACGTGATGGATTGAGCGGAGTAAAAACCAAATTCCGCGGCCATTTGGCGACTTTGTTGCTGGACTTGAACGAGATTACTTTGGCTTAAATCGCGATTAAAGCTGAGCAACATTTCCGTGGTTTGTTGATATAGGGCATAATCGAATGCATTACGATATGTCACGGTAATGGTTTCAATGGAACCTATATTTGTTGCGTCCGGAATGATTAAATTATTTTTGGGGTTATTGGCACTGGCATTAGTCGACAGTATTAATGCGCAACTTATGATTGTGGTGATCAAAACTGTGGTGATCAAAACTGTGGCAATTAAACCATAGCGAATGTAATGGCGTACAAATTGATGGTGACTGTTCATGATGCCCTCTCTTGATTACGTAAAGTGGATCAATTAATGAGACAGTCACAGTATATAAAATCGTTTATTGATTGATTTTTGTTCATTGTAAGCAGGTGTAGGTAAAAGCCGTTATAGCAACATTTGGTCATGCTTTAGCTCTTATAGACATATTTATACATATATTGACCTCTATTCACTGTCATATTAAACAGAAACTCATCTCACTATTTATGGATGCCAACACAATGCAAGATGCTTCATGCACATCAACGAACACCACTGGTCACACTAATCATTATGATGTTGTCGTTGTTGGCGGCGGAATGGTCGGTGCAGCAGCAGCGATTGGATTAGGTCAGTTAGGGCTCAGTGTTGCAGTGATTGAATCTCGCCAACCGCAACCTTATGAACCTGAGCAGCCTCTAGATGTACGAGTTTCGGCAATTAGTGTGGCATCTGAGCAATTGTTAGCGCGACTTGGTGTTATGGATGAGCTGCTAACCATGCGTCATGTGCCATATACTGGTTTAGAAACATGGGAACTTGATGGCTGCCTTACTGCATTTAGCGCCGAACAAGTTGGCCAGCCGCACTTAGGCTATTTTTTTGAAAACCGTTTAATTCAATTAAGCCTATGGCAACAAATTCATCAAATGGACAACATCACCTTACTGTGTCCAGCTAAAGTGATGCAGTTTTCGCGTTTAAGAGATGGTCATCAAGTCGGCGTTTTGCTGGATAATAGCGATATGCTTACTACAACATTACTTGTTGGTGCCGATGGGGCTAACTCGCAAGTGCGCCAATGGGCTGGTATTGGGGTGACAGGTTGGGATTATGCCCAATCGGCAATGTTAATCAATATAAGTACTCAAACTCCTCAGCAATCAATTACCTGGCAGCAATTTACTCCAGCAGGGCCTAGAAGCTTACTACCGCTTCCTGGAAATAATGCTTCGTTAGTGTGGTATGACGATGCCAATCGAATTAAACAGTTATCTCAACTGAATGATCTACAACTTGCTGAACAAATCAGGCTACATTTTCCGTCGAGATTAGACCCTAATTTTACTGTTGAAAATCGCGGTAGTTTTCCATTAACTCGGCGCCATGCACAACAATATTATCAAGATAACCTGGTTATTATTGGCGATGCAGCTCACACGATTAATCCATTAGCTGGCCAAGGCGTTAATATTGGTTTTAAAGATGTCGATGTGCTGGTGGCTCAAATTGCTAATGCTATTGGTAATGGTAAAACATGGTGGCATGCGAGTGTATTAAAGCATTATCAGCAAGCGCGATATTATGATAATCAATTGATGATGACTGCAATGGATGCTTTTTATGCTGGTTTTAGTAACAATTTATTGCCATTAAAATTACTGCGTAATGGCGCGTTAAAACTGGCCAATATCGACTCACCGCTAAAACGTAAAGTATTGAAGTACGCGCTTGGGCTGAATTAAACTATCGGTTGGCGATATGTGCCATTTGTTAGCTAGGCTTACTACGCAACAAACATGACTTCTATAAAGAGTCGTCAACCGTAAAGCATGAGTGACTTTGAATGATTACATTATGAGTGAAATTGGTATAAAATGCCGCGTTTTGCATCATGTGTATTTTGATGTACCCCATGAAGGCATTTAGCAGCATTGTTTGCTATTAAACTGACTAGGTTGTGATGAGTAACATTAAATTGATTGTCGGGTTGGCAAATCCGGGTGCTGAATACGCACAAACTCGCCATAATGCTGGTGCATGGTACGTGCAAGAATTAGCGCGTATATGTAATGTCCCTTTGGTTGCAGAGAGTAAATATTTTGGTGTCACAGCCCGTGCAACGTTGCATGGCAGGGATGTTCGTTTACTGATCCCGACAACGTATATGAACTTAAGTGGTAAGTCGGTTGCAGCGTTAGCCAATTTTTTCCGCATTTTGCCCGAGGAAATCTTAGTCGCCCATGATGAGCTGGATATGGATCCTGGTGTGGCTAAATTCAAGTTGGGCGGTGGCCATGGCGGTCATAATGGTTTAAAAGACATTATTGCCAGTTTAGGTAACGACAAAAACTTTCATCGTTTGCGCATTGGCATTGGCCATCCAGGCGATAAAAATAAAGTCAGCGGCTACGTACTTGGCAGGGCACCAACGATAGAGCAAGAGCGAATAAACGCCGCGATTGATGAAGCGGTTCGTTCAACCGAGATTTTATTTAACCAAGACATAGCGAAAGCCATGCATAGATTACATTCGTTCAAAGCAGAATAAGCCAAGCGAGTTTTGTTTTAACACCCTTTCGACATCATTATCCAATGGGATAACTCTACATATATAAAGGTAAGCATATGGGTTTTAAATGCGGCATTGTTGGTCTGCCAAACGTGGGTAAGTCAACGTTGTTTAATGCGTTAACACAAGCGGGTATTGAAGCGGCAAACTTTCCGTTTTGCACTATTGAGCCAAACACGGGTGTGGTACCGGTACCAGATGCACGTCTTGATGCGTTAGCTGCTATTGTTAAACCTCAACGTATTTTACCTACTTCTATGGAGTTCGTTGATATCGCTGGTCTAGTCGCTGGTGCATCGAAAGGTGAAGGCTTAGGTAACAAGTTTTTAGCTAACATTCGTGAAACTGATGCAATTGGTCATGTAGTACGCTGTTTTGAAGACCCGAACATTGTTCACGTAGCGAATAAAATTGATCCAGCTGGCGATATTGAAGTCATTAATACAGAGCTAGCTCTAGCAGACTTAGACGCATGTGAGCGCGCTATTTTTCGTCAAGCTAAACGTGCTAAAGGCGGCGACGGTGATGCAAAATTTGAAGTCGCTGTACTTGAAAAAATGCGTCCATTGTTAAATGAAGGCCAAATGTTGCGTTCGTTGGAATTAACTAAAGAAGAGTTAGCAGCCGTTGCTTACCTTAACTTCTTAACGATTAAACCAACAATGTACATTGCTAACGTTGCCGATGATGGTTTCGAAAACAACCCTCATTTAGATGTTGTTCGTGCTATTGCCGCTACAGAAAATGCTATCGTTGTGCCTGTATGTGCTGCTATTGAATCTGAATTAGCAGAAATGGAAGCAGATGACCGCGCAGAGTTTATGGCTGACCTTGGTTTAGAAGAGTCTGGCTTAGACCGCGTAATTCGTGCAGGTTACGAATTACTGAATCTGCAAACGTACTTTACTGCAGGTGTAAAAGAAGTTCGCGCATGGACAGTACCTGTTGGTGCTTCTGCCCCACAAGCTGCTGGCGTAATCCATACCGACTTTGAACGTGGCTTTATTCGTGCACAGGTTATGGCATATCAAGATTTTATTACCTACAAAGGTGAAGCTGGCGCCAAAGATGCGGGTAAATTACGTGTTGAAGGTAAAACATACATCGTTAAAGATGGCGATGTAATGCATTTCTTATTTAACGTATAAGTGTCACTTACGTTAATTAGAAATTAAAATGGGGCGTAAAGGTGTTTAAGGTGTGTTAATTGGGTTTATTTTGTCGATTCGGCATTCAGTTTGGTGAAGTTATAGCCGAACAAGTCGAATTGATGAAAATAGCGAAAAAAACCAGTTGACCTAGATAACCTGAATAAGCATAATACGCCCCGTTCCTCACCAAGAGGGATAGCAAGAAATAGTGGCAATATAGCTCAGCTGGTTAGAGCACAGCACTCATAATGCTGGGGTCGCAGGTTCAAGTCCCGCTATTGCTACCATCTATTTCTTACCCATCTGCTCAAGATGTTAAACTAGAGTGTTGTGCGGGAGTGGTGGAATTGGTAGACACGCCAGATTTAGGTTCTGGTGCCGCAAGGTGTGAGAGTTCAAGTCTCTCCTTCCGTACCATTTATTAGAAATATTGGCTTAAGCGGATGTTTCAAAAAGTTTGATTGGGATATCGCCAAGCGGTAAGGCACTGGGTTTTGATCTCAGCATTCCAAGGTTCGAATCCTTGTATCCCAGCCA
>NZ_JBEOPL010000031.1:0-46258 GCF_040310065.1 Shewanella sp. TB7-MNA-CIBAN-0143 | reverse complement strand
TCCCCAATAGTTCAGTTGGTAGAACGGCGGACTGTTAATCCGTATGTCACTGGTTCGAGTCCAGTTTGGGGAGCCATTTCAAATTAAGTATTTATAGTAATAATAAATTCCCCAGTAGTTCAGTTGGTAGAACGGCGGACTGTTAATCCGTATGTCACTGGTTCGAGTCCAGTCTGGGGAGCCATTATTAAACGCAACAATAGCCACAGAAATCCCGCAACGTTATCATCTGCAAAACACACTCTTGCTTAACCTACCCTATAATTTCAATATTTTAATCAATAGTTTAATTTACCTTAGCTATAATCGCTTATTCATCGGTATTAATTAGTACTAAATCGCTAGTTTTTCTATTATAAATAATACCTTAGATTAGTAATCATTTAATCTCATTTCTGCTATGATGATATTGGTTATTATATAAACTATTTAAAGCATTATTATTTAAAGCATTATATTATTGATTAAATACCACGGTCGAACATCTACAGCACGACATTTGTGCAAGACCGAACAAATTTAGCCATACACTCATGGGAATTGTTGTTTTATGGGCTTATCGAAATCCTTTCAGCTTGTGCTTTTTATCGTGTTCGGTTTATTAATTTTTCGAATTTACACGGTCGAAAACAACGAAGTACAAGAACAAGGTGAAATAGCACGAGCTAATTACCAGCAATACGTGCAAACCATTGATCAATGGCAGGGTAGCGGAGAAGCGCTATACCAACGTATGTCTACAGCGTTTTCTTTTCAATTTTTCCAATATATCCATAATACTGACAGCAATGAAAATTATACTCATGGCAGTTTACTTCGCCCTTCTGATGATTTTGCCAGCGAGATTTTTAATATTGAATTAGGCCATGTGCATGATTTTCCTGACGGGCGTTTACAAGTTAGATTAGACACCGCGAGTGTGTTGTCCCCTAGTTTTAATGACTTAGAACAAACTGCGACGTTATTGATTACCGCTTATATTGCTTTGATGTTGTTATTTGCGGTGTTAATGCAATTACATCGTAAAAGAATTAACTATGCCGCCGAATACATTACTCATATTCCAGACTTATCGTTCCTAGCCATTGAGAAATCTCGCTTCCCAGGTGTGCTCCATCCCATCGGCAAAGCATTAGAAACATGTCGTAGCCAATTAAAACTCAGTTTAGATCGCGTACGCAAAGAAAATGAACAATTAACTAAAGCGGCATATCAAGATCCCGTGAGTGGCTTTTCTACTCGACAACGCTTTACACAACATATTGACACTATAAGCAAAACAGATAAACAACAGCATGGTGTCCTCGTTGTTATTAAGGCCGCAGAACTGGCAACGATTAACCAACTACATGGCCGTGCTGCTGGTGATGATTATTTAGCTAAACTGGCTACTTGTATTCGAAAATCAGTTACAAACCTCGGATTGAGTGAGTGTTTTCGGGTATCTAGCGGTGATTTTGCTGTTTTCATTGAAAGTATTACTCTTAAAGAGGGTGAACGATTTTTAGAGCAACTTAAGCGTCATCTTGATGAATATGCCCAGAGTATCAAGAGTGACTCTATTGCTCATGCGGGTATGGTGCCTTATCAACAAGGAAATGAACCATTAGCATTGATGGCATTAGCCGATACCGCTGTCAGCGTGGCACAAACGCTCGGACCCAATCGCTACTATCAATTGGAAAAATTATCAGCGAATGAACAATTTGGTAATAACCATTGGAAAGTGACCATTGACGACTTAATTAACCGTCGAAGTATTAAATTTTATCAACAACCTATTCAGCCCTGTAATAATGACACCGAAGTTTACCGTGAACTTTTGGCTCGATTTTATAACTCCGAAGGTAAACCTTTACCCACAACCACTGTGATTGCGATGGCTGAGCGTTATGGTATGAGTGTAGAACTCGATAAAATGATAGTCACTCAAACCATTAAAGTGTTAAGTGAAAACCCCAGTATTTCAGGCCAAATGGGGGTAAATATTAGTGCTTCTTCTGCTCTGCAAGAGAGTTTTACCGTGTGGTTGAAGGATATATTATCTAAACACCGTGGTACTGCGGCTAGATTAGTGTTTGAACTCAATGAGTCTGGAATGCAGGCTAACTTAGAGTCTAGTCATAAATTTGTCACAGAGATCCATAAAGTTGGCGCAAAAGTCGCTGTCGAACGCTTTGGTTTAGGTTTTACCTCATTTAAATTTTTCCGCGAGGTCCGTCCTGACTTTATCAAATTGGACAGCAGTTATAGTGATAATATTGAACAGGATAACAACAATAAATTCTTTATCCGGATGATTGTTGATATCGCCAAACGCATTAGTATTCGAGTCATTGCCACGGGTGTTGAAAAACAAGATGAAAAACTCACCCTTGAAAAACTTTTAGTGGATGGACTACAAGGATATTATATTGCTAAACCTGAAGTATTGTTAACTAAACAGTAAAAACAACGTTAACAAACGGTAAAAATAACGATTTTATGTCAAGGTTAAACATTTTATGTTTAACCTTATTTTTTATCCGTTGTTTATCGGCGCCAAACCTAAGATAATACTAGGATCTATTAGTCAAAAAATTGTAGCAATGACAGAGTATCTTCTCTTGTTGATCGGCACAGTGCTGGTGAATAACTTCGTTCTGGTAAAATTCTTAGGTCTATGCCCTTTTATGGGGGTGTCGAGCAAATTGGCGTCAGCAATTGGCATGTCGATGGCAACCACGTTTGTGTTGACCCTAGCCTCTATTCTGAGTTATCTCACCAATGAATTTTTACTGCAGCCATTTGACCTCAACTACTTACGTACAATGAGCTTTATTTTGGTTATTGCCGTCGTAGTGCAATTTACCGAGATGGTTGTGCAAAAAACCAGTGCATCTTTACATCGTGCTCTGGGCATTTACTTGCCACTTATCACGACTAACTGCGCTGTATTAGGCGTCGCTTTACTTAACGTCAATGAAGACCATAACTTTATTCAATCAGCTATTTATGGTTTTGGTGCTGCAGTTGGCTTCTCATTAGTGTTAATTTTGTTTTCGGCCATGCGCGAGCGATTAGCCGCTGCAGACGTGCCCTTGCCTTTTAAAGGTGGCGCAATTGCCATGATCACCGCCGGTTTAATGTCATTAGCCTTCATGGGGTTTGCGGGGCTAGTTAGCTAATGGTATCGAATATATTAATTGCTGTTGCTGTATTAAGCGTTTTAGCATTAGTGTTTGGCGTCATTTTAGGTTTTGCCTCAAAAAAATTCAAAGTTGAAGGTAATCCTATTATTGATCAAGTTGAAACCCTGCTTCCGCAAACTCAATGCGGTCAGTGTGGTTATCCTGGTTGTCGCCCCTATGCTGAGGCTATCGCTAACGGCGATAAAATCAATAAATGCCCTCCTGGTGGTACTGCTACCATGGAAAAGATTGCCGAGCTTATGGGGGTTGAACCTGAAGCATTAGGCGAAGAGGCACAAGCCAGTATTAAAAAAGTAGCTTATATCCGTGAAGATGAATGTATTGGTTGTACCAAATGTATTCAAGCCTGCCCAGTTGATGCCATTTTAGGTGCTGGTAAATTAATGCATACCGTTATTGCCAAAGATTGTACCGGCTGTGACTTATGTGTTGAGCCTTGCCCTGTCGATTGTATTGATATGATCCCAGTTGAAACCACAATACAAAATTGGGATTGGAAATTACGCGCGATCCCTATCAACGTGATCAATACAGAGCAAGAGGACAAACGGTGCTAACGTTATTAGAGCAATTAGATAAAGGTACTTTGTGGCGCTCTCCTGGCGGGATCCATCCACCTGAACTTAAATCACTTTCCAACCAAAGCACCATATCTCCTTTGCCACTGCAATCGCGATTTGTGATACCGGTTCCTCTTGTTGGTCAACAAGCGACCTTGAGTGTCAAGGTCGGCGACCAGGTATTAAAAGGACAACCACTCACTGAAGGTGCTGGTTTTATTTATTTACCCGTCCATGCCCCTACTTCCGGGACCGTTGTCGCGATAGAGCAACACGGTAGCAATCATCCCTCTTCATTGCCTGTGCTGAGTTGCATTATCGAAGCCGATGGACATGATACTTGGTGTGAACTTACCTCAAATCAGATTGAACAACTGTCCAAAGCCGATATTTTAGCCAAAATAAGGCAAGCAGGTATTGCAGGAATGGGCGGCGCAGCGTTTCCCAGTCATGTAAAACTCAACCCCGCGAGTGAAATCGATTTAATCATTATTAATGGGGTGGAGTGCGAACCTTACATTAGTGCTGATGATCGATTAATGCGTGAATACAGTGATGAAATATTAACTGGTATTAGTATCATTCAGCATTTGCTTAACGCACAACGTATTATTATCGCTATTGAAGATAATAAACCTGAAGCGGCTCAAGCAATGGAGTCTGCTATTCGTCGCAGCTCATTACCTAACGATATGATCCGTGTCACCGTTATTCCGACAAAGTACCCGTCAGGCGGCGAAAAACAACTTATTCAAATTATTACCGGCAAAGAAGTGCCCAGTGGAGCCATTCCTGCTCAACTTGGTATTGTTATGCATAACGTCGGTACCGCCTATGCCATTCAAGAAGCGGTATTACAGGGTAAACCACTCATTGAACGCGTAGTGACGTTAACCGGCGAATCCATCGGTAAACCTGGAAACTATTGGCTGAGAATTGGCACTACAGTAGCTGATGCCCTCAGCCAAGTCGGTTTTGAACCGCAGAGTTCACAAAAAGTCATTGTCGGCGGTCCGATGATGGGATACGCGTTGAGTGATCTTGATGTGCCAATATCAAAAGGAACCAACTGTTTATTGGCACCAAGCCAAGCAGAAATAGCTCCTGAACCAGATGAGAAAGCCTGTATTCGTTGTGGTGAGTGTGCAGTCGCCTGCCCCGCGTTATTGTTACCGCAACAGCTATTCTGGCACGCCAAAGCGGAGGAATACGACAAAGCGGCAAGTTTTAACTTAAAAGATTGTATTGAATGCGGTTGTTGCAGCTACGTATGCCCAAGTGACATTCCTTTAGTTGAATATTATCGGGTCGCGAAATCAGCGTTGAAGAATACCGCAGAAGAAAAACTACAAGCTGAAAAAGCAAAAATTCGTTTCGAAACACGCTTACAACGACTTGAAGATGAAAAAAATGCTCGAGAAGAAAAGTCAAAACAAGCAGCTGCCAAACGCCAAGCAAATATGAAGTCGGGTGATAAAGATGCGGTAGCCGCTGCTATGGCACGTATCGCCGCTAAAAAAGCCCAGGCTGCAGAAGGCATAACTGCTGATACTGCTGTAACAACATCTGATACTGATGCACCAAAAGCAGCAATAGACAGTACCAGCGCGAAGAAAACAGCAGTTAATGCCGCTATTGAACGTGCGAAAGCTAAAAAAGCCGCCTTTGCAGCTCAGTCTAAAGTAGATAATCAAAGTGATGTAGCTGCGGTCACAACGGATATAACTAACGAGAACATTGACCCCGTTAATGATAAAAAAGCACAAATTGCTGCTGCAGTTGCTAGAGCTAAAGCCAAGAAAGCAGCATTAGCCAATGTGTCTGGCGTGGCAGATGATGTGAGCGGCGATAAGGCTCGCGATACCGCAAACGAAGTTAATCCAGCAAGCCAAACAGATACAACCATTGCAACAAGCCCTGTCGATGACAAAAAAGCTAAAATTGCTGCGGCCGTAGCCAAAGCGAAAGCCAAGAAAGCAGCATTAACCAATGAATCTGCCGTGGCAGATGATGTGAGCGACGATAAAGCTAATAATTGGGCAAACGAAGTTAATCCAGATACAACCATTGCAGCAAGCCCTGTCGATGACAAAAAAGCTAAAATTGCTGCCGCCGTAGCCAAAGCAAAAGCCAAGAAAGCAGCATTAGCCAATGAATCTGCTGTGGCAGATGATGTGAGCGCCGATCAGCCTCGCGATACCGCAAACGAGGTTAATTCAGCAAGCCAAACAGATACAACCATTGCAACAAACCCTGTCGATGACAAAAAAGCTAAAATTGCTGCCGCGGTTGCCAAAGCAAAAGCCAAGAAAGCGGCATTAGCTGTTGATTCTAGCGCGACAAATGACGTGGGCGACGATCAGCCTCGCGATACGGTAAACGAAGTGAACCCAGCAATCGAAATTGATATAACCATTGCAGCAATCCCTGTCGATGACAAAAAAGCTAAAATTGCTGCCGCGGTTACCAAAGCGAAAGCCAAGAAACTCGCTAACAGTGCTAAGCAAGAGGAACTATAACTATGGCATTTAAAATTGCCTCATCTCCACATGTCAGCACAACATTGCACACCAATACGGTAATGAAGCGTGTCGCACTATGCCTTATTCCAGGTATTGCAGTACAAAGCTATTATTTTGGTTACGGCACGTTAGTTCAATTATTACTCGCAATTACGGTGGCTTATTTAGCAGAAGCTGCAGTAATGAAACTGCGCAATAAAAATATTGTCGCTACCTTAACTGATAATAGCGCATTGGTTACCGCAAGCTTACTTGCGGTCGCGATCCCGCCATTAGCACCTTGGTGGTTAATTGTCATCGGAACATTATTTGCTATCGTTATTGTTAAACAACTCTATGGTGGGTTAGGTAATAACGTCTTTAATCCTGCAATGGCCGCTTATGTACTGCTGCTGATTTCATTTCCGGTACAAATGACCTCATGGGTTGCCCCTCAAACCTTAACCGTCAATTACGCAGATATGTTGCATACCTTCAACAGTATCTTTGAATTAAACACGGGATATGCTGCAGATTTTTTCCATTTGGCGATTGATGGCACCACCATGGCAACGCCACTCGACACATTAAAAACAGACCTTTCTATGGGGCTTACCACAACAGAAAGTATGACTAAAACCATCTTCTCTGGCAGTGTCGGCGAAGGTTGGTTTTGGGTCAATATGGCCTATTTTGTTGGTGGCCTAGTGATGCTAAAGCTTAAGGTGATACGCTGGCATATTAGCGGCGCTATTGTGCTGACTTTGTTTGTCTGTGCCAGTATTGGTTTTTTGATCAGCCCAGATACCTTCGTTAGCCCTGCGATGCATTTATTTTCAGGAGGAACCATGCTGGCGGCATTTTTCATTGCCACAGATCCCGTTACCGCAGCAGCAAGTCCTAGAGGTCGACTTATTTTTGGCGCCATGATCGGCTTACTCATATACTTAATACGAACATTTGGTGGTTATCCTGACGCCGTCGCTTTCGCCGTTTTATTAGCCAATATGTGCGCGCCATTTATCGATTATTATGTTCGTCCACGCAGTTATGGTCATCGAGTAGGAAATTAATAATGTCTATTTTAACAACTAACCCGATGATTAAAAATGGCCTATTACTTGGCCTATTTGCCTTATGTTGCACTGGCCTAGTTGCGTTAGTTAACGCGTTAACCAGTGACACCATATTATTGCAACAACAAAAACAATTAACCTTAACGCTTAACCAAATTGTGCCGACTGAGTTATACGATAATGTACTCAGTGAACAATGCATTTTGGTTAACTCCCCGGAACTGTTAGGCACTAAAGCTGACTTACCAGCATACCTTGCTTATAAAAATGAACTCCCTGTAGCCATCGCGATTGAAGCTATTGCACCAGATGGTTATAACGGAGAAATAAAACTCATTATTGGTGTAGATAACCAAGGTAAAATATTAGGTGTTCGTACCCTTTCCCATCAAGAAACCCCGGGGCTTGGTGATAAAATTGAACTGCGAAAATCGGATTGGGTCACTCATTTCAGTGGTAAGTTATTTAAAGACAACAGCAATATGTGGAAAGTAAAGAAAGATGGTGGTCAATTTGACCAATTTACGGGTGCCACTATTACTCCACGCGCTTACGTTAAAGCGATTGCCAATGCACTGACATTTGTTGAACAACATCGCCAAGCACTTTATCAAAGTCATTATGTCTGTGAGGCCAACCATGAGTAAATATAGTGAAATTGCAGCTCAAGGACTATGGAAAAATAACCCGGGATTAGTACAATTATTAGGGTTATGTCCGCTACTAGCCGTTACCGCAACAATCACCAATGCATTGGGTTTGGGCGTCGCGACGTTGTTGGTATTAGTTGGATCCAATATTTTAGTCTCCTTGGTACGTGATTTTGTGCCTAAAGAAATTCGTATCCCCGTGTTTGTCATGATCATTGCCGCGCTTGTTACTTGCGTGCAATTACTGATCAATGCTTATGCCTATAATTTATATTTGTCATTGGGTATTTTCTTACCGCTGATTGTAACCAACTGCGTCATTATCGGCCGCGCAGAAGCATTTGCCTCGCGTAACTCATTAGCGCATTCGGCATTCGATGGATTAATGATGGGCTTAGGCTTTACCGCTGTACTGGTTGTTTTAGGTGCTAGCCGCGAATTGCTCGGCCAAGGAACGTTATTTGGCGGTGCAGATTTACTATTAGGTGATTGGGCAAGTGTGTTAACCATTCATGTATGGCATGTGGACACGCCATTTTTATTGGCTATGTTGCCGCCGGGTGCTTTTATTGGCATGGGATTATTAATAGCCCTTAAAAATGTCATCGATAGCCGAGTTAACGCCCTGCAACCTAAGGTAGAAAGTGTTAGCGTAACGCGTGCGCGGATCACTAAAGTCAACTAACAAGACTTTGCAGTTAAACTACTGAGACCGTTAACTTAACGATAAAATGACCGATTATTATGAATAAAGATAAGCGACAACAAATACTCAACAGATTAAGACACAATAATCCTAAGCCTGAAACTGAACTGAACTTTTCTAGTCCATTTGAGTTATTAGTTGCTGTCACGCTATCAGCACAAGCAACCGATGTCAGTGTCAACAAGGCAACTGATAAGTTGTTTCCTGTTGCCAATACGCCTCAAGCAATCTATGACTTAGGCGTTGATGGGCTTAAGCAATACATCAAAACCATTGGCTTATACAATAACAAAGCCGTTAATGTGATTAACGCCTGTAAAATGCTGGTTGATTTACATGGTGGCGAAGTACCCGAGAATCGAGAAGCATTAGAAGCTTTACCTGGAGTGGGACGAAAAACGGCCAATGTAGTACTCAATACCGCCTTTGGCTGGCCCACTATTGCCGTTGATACGCATATTTTTCGGCTAGCAAATCGAACGAAGTTTGCTCCTGGCAAAAATGTCGACCAAGTTGAACTGAATATGCTTAAAGTGGTGCCGAGCGAGTTTAAAGTGGATGTACATCATTGGTTTATTCTTCACGGACGTTACACTTGCTTAGCCAGAAAACCCCGTTGCGGTTCTTGTATTATCGAAGACCTGTGTGAGTTTAAAGATAAAACTGAATAGTATATCACCTTGTTGACGTCGATATGTGTCATGTCTGTTCTCTCTTTTGTCCTGTTGCGGGATAAATAGGGAAAAGTTCCAAACCTATTGGTATGGTGTATTGTTCACCATTTCACTGACAATTCGCCGCCCTGAGCGTAAGAGTCCAACACCAAATCGGCATGTATCTATACTTATCTTACAGTCATTTTCGTTCAGTGACGCCTCTGCAATTTCGAAAATTTTACGTTTGAACGAAGCTCGTCGTTTAATGTTAACCGACAACTTAGATGTGACAACGACATTCAAAGTTGGCTACGAGAGCCCCTCTCAATTCAGTTGGGAATACTGCCGTTTTTGGGTGCATATCCATTAAAAGATACAAAAGCATTGCGCGAAACTGGACTGCCTCAAGAAGCAAAGACATAAAGAAAAAGAACCAAAAATGCTAGGTTTAACTTAACTTAACTTAACTTAACTATTTGTGCTTATGGCACTCACCTACTCTTTCGCAATAATAGAATTGGTTTTATCAACAGCGATACTCCGATATTTGGCTAGCCCACTATTGCCATTGATACACCTATTTTTAGCTAAAAAATCGTCCCAAATTATCCCGAGGCAATAGAGGAAGATCAACGTTTCCACCTTTACGCCAGTCACCGCGTAAAGTCAACTTGTGACATCTTTAACGTTGAGCGAATAACATCGGGTGATGACGGTGTAGAAAGCTCTGTTGTCCGCAGCATATGCTGAGCTTTTTTAAGTAGTAGACAACAGTGCGCTGACTTTCACTCCCTCAAGGATAGTAAAGAGATGTTAGTATGGAGAATATGAGGCTACATGGATTTTCATTTTGTGAAAAATGACGTTTTATTTTACCTATCCTCGACACTAGAGAAGCTCAATACACGGGCTGAATCTGCATTGAAGAACGATGATAAATAATAGTGGGAATAATATTAATGGACCTCTCTGTATTAGACAAATTCTGGCAGCTAATTGACGAAAAATTACAAGGCTGGCTAGAAGCTGGCATTAAACACTTGCCGAATTTTATAGTCGCCTTTCTATTAGCCATGTTTTTTGGCTTACTGGCTAAATATGTTGGTAGAGTCGTTCGAAAAGTGCTTCATAAAACCTTAGAGTCTGAACAAATTGCCGATCTACTTTCATCAATTATCAAGATGCTGGTGCTGTTGACAGGGCTATTTATCGCCCTAGAGTTTTTAGGATTAACCGGTACTGTAACGTCACTCTTAGCTGGCGCAGGTATTATTGGCCTAGCACTTGGTTTTGCTTTTCAAGACATGGCAGAGAATCTTATTGCTGGTATTGCGATGGGTATTCGTAAGCCATTTCAAATTGGCGATGTGGTTGAGGCAGGAGATGTGTTTGGCACCGTAAAAACCATTAATTTGCGTAACACATTAGTCGAAACGTTTTTTGGCCAAATAGAAGTTATTCCAAATAAAATCTTGTTTCGAAACGTACTCACAAATTATACGGTTACAGGGGTCAGGCGCATCGTAGTACCCGTGGGTATTTCTTACGCAGACGACCCAGAGAAGGCAGCTGGAGTTATTGAAGAAGCGATAAACGCTTGTGATTTTGTTATCAAAAAAGAACAAACTGCCGTGTTTGCTGAGGGGTTTGCAGACAGCTGTATAAACTTAGTAGTCTGGTTCTGGATCGATTACCC
The DNA here is from genome assembly GCF_040310065.1 of Shewanella sp. TB7-MNA-CIBAN-0143. NCBI lineage: Bacteria > Pseudomonadati > Pseudomonadota > Gammaproteobacteria > Alteromonadales > Shewanellaceae > Shewanella > Shewanella sp. TB7-MNA-CIBAN-0143. The sequence continues at coordinate 35,222 of NZ_JBEOPL010000031.1, read as the reverse complement.
AGGTGACACTGGCTTTATGAAAGCTCGACATACGGCGGTTGTAGAAATTAAAAAAGCGCTAGAAAAAGCGGATATCTTAATTCCATTTCCTATCAGAACATTGGATTTTGGCGCCAAAGGCGGTGAGAAGCTCAATACCATGTTGCCGGAAAAAAAGTCAGAAGAAAAGTCAGAAGAAGAATCAGCAGACTCACAGAAGCCATCATCGTCTGAAAATGAAAAGTAACCTCTGGGATCAGAGAAACTTTCATGAACTAAACGTCAGCTTTGTCGCATTGGTCTAATTTAATTAGACTATCAAAACATTTTTGAAGGTTGGCTGATCGGACATGGAATTCTGGAAAAAAGAGCCGACCATCGGTCGGCTGCTACTAGTACGCGTATTGTTCCAGACTGCTTGTAGGTCGGTAACACTTAGCTAGCCGACGTCAAATTTTCTCTGATATATATAAGCGCATAACCACCGCTTGAATACGCTTATTCTGACTCATCGAATGCGCACAGATGGCATCACTGATCTCACATACAGCATTACTGATCCGACATATAGCATTACTGATCCGACATATAGCATAATAATTGACTAAATACTTTCGTGAGTCCAGTGGTTCACTTAATCATTTCCTGCCATACAGGAATAACATATCAAGCGTTCAAAGATAAACTATTTTGCTGCCATTACAGCAAGTGGGTCAATACCACCGCCTATTTCAGCGCCAGACAATTTACTGTCGTCAATGCGAGCCCCCTAACAACAAGATATCGCCTAGGGGATTAGCACCATCAAATTTGTTCACTGGTCCCGCATTCTTACAAGCATTCTTACAAGCATTCTTACAAAAAGGGGGGGAAGTCGACATGCCTACCTAGCACTTTTTTGTCGATTTATCGAATAAAATTGATACCTAGCACTAACAATCCCTAACTTCCTCATCCATTGACTTGTTCCAACAGTGGGTTCAATGACCCTCAACCCAACAACATCAGACCATGATGAATAGATCAAGCATGTGGTTTATTCTTTTTATACTTTTTCTTTGGGCCATTTATCCACTACCAGCAGGAGCTCGGCGATGTTTGCAAAGCGGTAGTGTTGGCAAGCGAACAGACAGATCCCGCCAATTGGCTGATAATCCACCTTAGCTAGCGTCAACGGCGTTAGCCTATCAGACTAGGAAGGAGCAACCATGTCGACAATCACCACCATTAATCCCGCGACCGAAAAAGAAATCCATACCTACGACATCATGACCGAAAAGCAGGCGACGGATCGGCTTGAGTCCTGCCATGGGGCATTTCTGCAATGGCGCGAACTGACCCATCAGGAACGGGCCCCCTACCTCAAGATGATCGCTCAAAAGTTGCTCGACAATGCCGATGAATTGGCCGCTTTGATGACCAACGAAACCGGCAAACTCCTTAAGGATGGACACGTTGAGGTCGAACTCTGTGCAGCTATCTTTAATTACACCGCTGAAAATGGACCCGACGTGCTGGCCGATGAAGATCGCGAGCAAGCTCTCAACGGTAAACGCGGCGTCATCAGTTATCAGCCCATCGGCGTTATCTATTCAATTCAACCTTGGAACTTTCCCCTTTACCAGCCGGTTCGTGTACTGGCATCCAATCTGATGGCTGGTAATGGCTGTATTCTGAAGCACGCTAGCATCTGCACCGGATCCGGTCTACGTTTGCGTGAATTGTGCATTGAGGCCGGCTTGCCCGAGGACCTGTTCCAGGTTTTGGTGATTGACCACGACACCAGCGACAAGCTGATAGCCCACCCTAAGGTCCGTGGTGTCACAATGACCGGCAGCGATGGCGCTGGGCGACACATCGGTGCTGTGGCCGCCAAAGAATTAAAGAAGACGGTACTCGAACTGGGCTCGAATGACGCTTACCTGGTGCTTGAGGATGCCGATATCGAAACCGCCGTAAAATTTTCGGTAATGGGTCGACTTTACAACAACGGAGAGACCTGCGTTTCTGCCAAGCGGTTCATCGTGACCGATAAGGTCTATGACGACTTTGTCGAGGCTTTCGTCGCCCAAATGCAAAAGATCAACATGGGTGACCCCACCGATAAGAATACCCAGCTTGGCCCGCTTTCCAGCCAGGAGCAGTTTGACACCGTCAAGGAGCAGGTGGATGCCAGCGTCGCCAAGGGTGCAAAAATCCTCTGCGGTGGTGAAGTACCAAACCGCACGGGTGCCTATTATCCAGCCACTGTGCTAGCAGACCTCACGCCAGGAATGCCGGCCTACGACGATGAAATCTTCGGACCTGTCGCGTCGATTATCCGCGCCAGTGATGATGAGGACGCCATGCGGCTGGCTAATGACAGCCGCTATGGACTCGGCGGTGGGATCTTTTCAAAGGACGAGGAGCGAGCCCTCAAACTGGCGCGCGATGACTTCGACACAGGCATGATCCGTATTAATTCGTTTGGGGCTGCTGATCCGAATATGCCATTTGGCGGGGTCAAGAATTCTGGGTACGGACGTGAACACGGTGGCTTTGGTATGAAGGAATTCGTCAACGTAAAGTCAATTTTTCTGCCCTGACCTCGCTTTACACCCACAATTTCGCCCATTTCATCCAACATTAAGGATTTCTCTATGAGCATGAACATTCTTGTCGCCGGTGCCACCGGCAAAACGGGCCAGCTTCTGGCCCAGTACCTGATAGATCAGGGCCATAAGCCGATAGCGCTGGTTCGCGAAAGTTCGGATACAAGTTCACTACCCCAAGGCGTAGACCTGCGCCATGGTGACTTGACCGACCTGGAAACCGGCTTGTGCGACTGCATGGACGCGGTGATCTTTGCCGCTGGCTCGGGAGGAAACACGGGCCCTGAAATGACCAAAAAAGTGGATCGGGACGGCGCTAAGCGACTGATTGATCTGGCGAAGGAATCTGGCGTGAAGCGTTTCGTGATGCTCAGCTCGATCGGCGCAGACCAATCCAATCCCACCGGCGACATGGCCCCTTACCTGAATGCCAAACACGAAGCAGACGAATACCTCAAGGCTTCTGGAGTAACCTACTCGATCCTGCGCCCTGTGGCATTGACCAACAAGAGCCGCGGCACGGATGTGATCCTAGGTGAGGACGTCGACAAATCGGCCAAAGCATCTCGAGCGGATGTGGCCCATGTACTGGTGGAGGCCGCTACTACAGGCCGTTACGACGGTATGGTGCAGAATATGCAATCAGCCTGACCGTCGCGTCACTGGCGTAACACCAGGCTTGGACCGTTAACTTGTAAAATTCAATCATTCATTTCAACAGGAGAAAATCCATGTCAGAGATCAATAGCAAAGTCGTTATCATTACCGGTGCCAGCAGTGGTCTGGGTAGAGCCACAGCACTACGCCTGGCAAAAGGTGGCGCCAAACTGGTGCTTGCTGCCCGCCGCGAGGAACGCCTTGTGGAGCTGCGTGACACGATTAAGGATCAGGGTGGTGAAGCTATTTATCAGGTTACCGATGTCACTGACCGCGCTCAGGTCGAGTCGCTGGCCAAGGCCGCGAAGGAAGCTTATGGCCGCATCGACGTGCTGGTCAACAACGCTGGTCTGATGCCGCTATCGCCCCTCGATGAACTCAAGGTCGACGAGTGGGAGAAGATGATTGACGTCAATATCAAAGGCGTGCTCTACGGCATTGCCGCGGTGCTGCCGACCATGCGCGAGCAGCATGTCGGCCACATTATTAATCTCTCGTCGATAGCCGGACATAAGGTCTTTCCCGCGTCCGCCGTTTATTCCGCTACCAAGTTTGCCGTGAAGGCGATATCAGAAGGCATGCGTCAGGAAGGCAATGGGGAAATCCGCTCCACCAATATTTCGCCTGGGGCCGTGGCGACCGAGCTGACCAGTAAAATCAGCGACCCCGATACTGCCAAGGGTGTTGATGAAATGTACGAGATGGCCATTGACCCTGATGCGATTGCGCGAGCAATTGCTTATGCCATTGAGCAGCCGACAGATGTTGATGTCAACGAGATTATCATCCGCCCCACTAGGCAGCCGCTCTAACCAGACAGCCGCTCTATTGGACAGGAGCAATATGCAAACTGGCATGGTAAACGTTCAGCATCACAGCAGCTTAGTGTCTACTGTTGAACCACTTAAATTGTAAGCCAACACTGGAGAGCCATTTTTAGAATGCGGGTTCGAACGGATTGTCGGACCAGAGAACAAATGGTACAGCGGAAGGATCCGTTGCCTGAGTGCTTATGTTGTCATTTCTCAGCAAATCCATTTTGCTCTACGGTCTCTGTGTCGGAATTTTAGATACGAGATAAGAGCCTAGCATCTAGGGCATAAGCCGTCAGAGTGAAGTAAATAGAAATTTACTTCACTCTCTTTATACTTGGCGAATTATCCTGAGGTGAAACAAACGATGAGTATCAACTATGACTGACAAAATATTAAAAATTTCAGATAAGTTTTGGAATATTCGTGGTGAGTTTAACGTTTTCGGTTTATTAAATATTGGCACACATGCTTCTTTAGTAAAGCGCGGTAATGGCAAGTTTGTATTGCTTGACGCTTATGAGATGCAAGACGACGTTAAACAGCAAATCGATTCGCTGACCAACAATGGAGTCAACATTGAAGCGATTATTAATTTGCATCCATTCCACACCGTGCATATTGAAAAAATACATGGGGATTATCCAAACGCAAAACTCTATGGCACACAGCGCCATATCGATAAATTGCCCAACCTAACATGGCAAACAGAGTTAACTAATTCAAACGAGTTTGCCGCTTTGTTTTCAAACGATTTTGAATTTTCAGTGCCCCGCGGGGTCGATTTTATTTCCAAAAACGAGCGCCTACATTTTTCATCGGTGCTTGCTTACCACAAAGAATCAAAAACCATTCACGTTGACGACACATTAATGTACCTTCAATTACCCGGTCTACTTCGTTTTTTAAAAAGTCCAGAATTGTCTTTTCATATGACACTGTCGAAAACATTGGAACGACGCAAAGGAGCTGCTGATGATTTTCGGCTTTGGGCCACGGATATAGCGAAGCAATGGAGCGGTGCTGAAGTGTTGTGTGCGGCTCATTCGTCAACATTATTTATTAAAAACCAATCTCCATCAATTGCGGCGATGATCATGACAGCATTGGAACGGGTAGAATTAACCTTAAAACATCATGAAAACAAGTTTGGTTAACACCATTCTCTTCGTTATATTCCAGTTCAAACTGAATTAGGCATACAGAAATTGGCGAGATCACAACCGATGAAATGTCACTTTTGGATCTGAAACAGTCGAATACGCCAAGACCAGCGAACGGTGCTTATCGAGAAAACCACGATGCGACTGCTGTATAATTGAAGACTTGTGATTTTAAAGACAAGATATACCCAGAAAATTAACCCCCAAAGCACCGAAGGCACTTTAGGGGTTTTATATTAATGTATTGTATATTAACTCATCAATTAATATGCAATACATCTTTAGTGATGGCTCAAATGGGACTATCTATTTTTTGCTGACGCTTAAAACAACGACACAAAAAATGCACTAAAACAAATCGCAATAATAACTGTAGTGCCTAATGCCATTTTCAATTCTGTATTCATTGTCTTGCCTCCAAATGTGTATATGGCAACAATAACGCTTTTTAGCGTTTAACCCAAAAAATATCCTCACAAATGTGAGCTAAAGCAAAATTTTGTTGGTATCAACCGCTAATATTTTCATTGTCATCTGAACTTGTTAAACTTAGATAAATTTTTATAAGAGAGCATATCATGTCGCAATTACTTCATACGATGATCCGTGTAGGCAACCTAGATCGCAGCATTCAATTTTATACCCAAGTGATGGGAATGAAACTACTGCGTCAATCTGAAAACTCAGAATATAAATACACCCTAGCCTTTGTTGGTTTTGGTGAAGAAACCACAGGCCAAGCCGTTATCGAATTAACCTATAACTGGGGTACCGATACATACGATTTAGGCAATGGTTTTGGACATTTGGCCATAGGCGAAGACGATATTTATGCGCGCTGCGAAGCAATTGCTGCTGCTGGCGGTAAAATCACTCGAGCACCTGGCCCTGTTGCTGGCGGCAAAACTGAAATTGCGTTTGTCGAAGATCCAGACGGATACAAAATCGAATTAATTCAAAAAAAATCAGCAACTGAAGCACTTGGTTAATATTGCCTAAGTAGCAAAAATAGGTGCGCTTGAAAGTACACTTTAGATTCGTTAGATATGATAAAACCAGCGAAAGCTGGTTTTATCATTTTGATGACAGAGATTTCGTACAAAATTTTACTGCGCTAGGCTATATATCTACAAGTCATTAGTGTGGGACTAAAATAGCTAATAAACAGATTACGCTTTTTCAGGTCTAACCAAACTAAAATGATCGTAGGCTCTTTGAGAAGCGATACGTCCTCTAGGTGTGCGCTGAATAAAGCCTTGTTGAATTAAAAAAGGCTCCAATACATCTTCAATCGTTTCTCTATCTTCACCTATCGCGGCGGCAAGGTTATCTAATCCTACTGGACCACCCATAAATTTATCAATAATTGCCAGCAGGAGTTTACGGTCTAAATAATCGAAACCTTGCTCATCAACATCAAGTAAATCAAGCGCATATTCGGCAACTTTTTGGGTGACTTTACCATCATGTTTGACTTCCGCATAGTCGCGAACGCGGCGTAATAAACGATTAGCAATTCGCGGGGTGCCTCGTGAACGTTTGGCTATTTCAATCGCACCTTGCTGATCAATCTCAAGCTCCATCACATTCGCTGAGCGTGTTACGATAGTGGTAAGATCTTTGACATTGTAAAACTCTAAACGCAGTGGAATACCAAAACGCGCCCGCAGTGGTGATGTTAGTGCTCCAGCACGAGTGGTCGCCCCTATAAGCGTGAATGGCGGTAAATCTAACTTAATTGAACGTGCTGCAGGGCCGTCACCAATCATAATATCCAGTTGGTAATCTTCCATCGCCGGATAAAGGATCTCTTCCACTACAGGGCTTAAACGATGAATTTCATCGATAAACAGCACATCACCTTCTTCAAGATTGGTTAACAATGCCGCTAAATCACCGGCTTTTTCAAGCACAGGGCCAGAAGTGGATTTGATATTCACGCCCATTTCATTAGCCACAATCATCGCTAACGTTGTTTTACCTAATCCTGGAGGACCGAAAATCAGCATGTGATCGAGGGCTTCCTGGCGATTTATCGCTGCTTGAATAAAAACCTTAAGCTGCGCTCGAGTATCATCTTGACCGGTATACTCATCCAACATTTTAGGGCGCATAGCACGATCAATCAGTTCATCTTGACCTTGTACCTGCGGTTGGATTAGGCGATCAGCTTCAATCATTTTTACGTACCCTGTTTATGCATATCATATTTATAGCATTGATTTTAATGCAGCTTTAATTAGCGTTTCTGAGCTCATGCCTTCTTTAAAAGCCGCAGAAACCGACTTACTGGCCTGAGCAGGCTTATAACCTAACGACAATAAAGCTGAAATGGCATCTTCTTCTGCACTATCAACTGGGGCAGCTGGAGTATAATTACTTTGCAGCATAAACTCGCGCTCCGAGCCTGCAGAAGCTTCAAGTAAACTTTTAAGCTTGTCACGCATTTCAATCACTAAACGCTCTGCGGTTTTCTTACCGACACCTGGCAGTTTAACTAAGGTGGCAATGTCATCTCGTTCAACACATGACACGAACTCAGATGCAGTCATACCCGACAAAATCGTTAATGCCAGTTTAGGGCCAACGCCATTGGTTTTAATCAATAATCGGAATAATGCACGCTCTTGTTTTGTGATAAAACCATAAAGTAACTGCGCATCTTCACGCACCACAAAATGAGTAAATAACATCGCAGCTTGATTTAACCCTGGTAATTCATAAAAGCTGGTCATCGGCACTTGTAATTCGTAACCAACGCCATTGACATCAAGCACCACTTCAGGCGCTTGTTTTTCAACTAAAATACCGCTTAAACGACCTATCATTTGTATCTTCCATATGTTCTGCTGCTAGCTTTACCACCCATAGCGATAAGGCTTTGATAAGTATGAAAATGGCATATTGCTACTCCTAATGCATCAGCCGCGTCAGCTTGTGGTGAAGCAGGTAGTTTGAGTAGTTGCTTAATCATATGTTGAACTTGCGTTTTTTGAGCTCGGCCTGTCCCCACTACAGCACTTTTTATTTGGGTTGCGCTATATTCCGCAACTGGCAGTCCAGCACACGTAGCGGCAACAATTGCCGCGCCTCTGGCTTGGCCAAGCTTTAAGGCTGAATCAGCATTTTTGGCCATAAATACCCGTTCAATAGCAAATTCATCCGGCTGATATTGAGTAATTATTTCGCATAAGCCTGCGTAAATTTGTTGTAATCGTTGTGGTAATTCATCGGCAGAGGTTCGAATACAGCCGCTACCAAGGTAAATCTGTTGACGGCCTTGGCATTGGATCACCCCGTAGCCTGTAATGCGGGAGCCGGGATCGACTCCTAAAATAATGGCCATTGATGCCTCATGCGTTGTCTAACGCTTGCATAACGTCATCTGATATCTCAGCATTATGATATACCTCTTGTACATCATCATGGTCTTCTAAGGTATCGATTAAACGTAAAAATTTTTCGGCGGTATCTGCATCAAGTTCAGCTTTTAATGATGCAACCATAGTCACTTCAGCATGAACAGATCCAAAACTAGCACTATCAAGTGCATCTTTGACTTTGCCAAAGGTCTCTGGAGTGGTGAATACATCGATTGACCCATCATCATGAGTGATAACATCTTCGGCGCCTGCGTCTAATGCACTGTCGATTAGGCTATCTTCATCAATATCGGTGTCGTAGGAAATAATGCCAGATTTAGTAAATAAATAGGCCACTGAACCATCGGTACCCAAGTTACCACCCGACTTATTAAATGCATTACGCACACCAGAAACGGTGCGATTACGATTGTCTGTCATCGTTTCAACCATGACCGCAGTACCACCTGGACCATAGCCTTCATAAATAATGGTTTCTAGTTGCTGACCATCTATCTCACCGGCACCGCGTTTTATGGCGCGTTCAACGGTATCACGGGTCATATTATTGGATAAGGCTTTATCAACTGCAGCGCGTAATCTGGGGTTAGCATCAACATCTGAACCGCCTTCGCGAGCTGCTACAGTAAGCTCTCGAATAAATTTGGTAAACAACTTACCGCGTTTAGCATCTTGTGCGGCTTTACGATGTTTTATATTGGCCCATTTACTGTGTCCTGCCATCTTAAGCTCCTTTATCCAATTGGATAATTCAAGTAAAAAACCATACTTGTCAAAAACATACCGAGGCAGCAGCCTCGGTATGTGGTGCCCTATTTAAGAGCGTATTACACTGAACAATAATGTTTACTCTTCAGTTTTAACCTTTTCAATCACCGCAATACCCAATTCCGTTAACTGCACTGGGTTAGCAAAACCAGGAGCGTTAGTTAATGGACATGCCGCGGTAGTCGTTTTAGGGAATGCCATTACGTCACGAATCGAGCTTGCGCCGGTCATCAACATGACAATACGATCCAAACCAAACGCTAAACCCGCGTGTGGAGGTGTACCGTAACGTAACGCTTCAAGTAAGAAGCCAAACTTTTCTTGTGCTTCTTCAGCTTCAATACCTAAAATACTGAATACTGTACTTTGCATTTCGGCGTTATGAATACGCACTGAGCCGCCACCTAATTCACAACCATTCAATACCATATCGTAGGCATCTGAAATAGCTGCTGCTGGATCTGCTGCTAATTCTGCAGGGCTAATACCGCGAGGCGCAGTAAATGGATGATGAACCGCGTGGAATCCACCGTTAATTTTCTCAAACATTGGGAAGTCGACAACCCACATTGGGCGCCACTGTCCTTCAAGTAACTTGAAATCTTCGCCAGCTTTTAAGCGCAAGGCGCCCAATGCTTCAGCAACCACATTGGCTTTGTCTGCACCAAATAGGATGATATCGCCGGTTTGTGCACCTGTACGGCTGATGATGTCGTTAACAATAGATTCAGTTAAAAACTTAAGTACAGGCGACTGAATACCATCCATGCCTGCAGCTAAGTCATTTATTTTCATCCACGCTAAACCTTTAGCACCATAAATGCCGGCAAATTTAGTGTAATCGTCAATTTGTTTACGAGATAATGATGCACCTGTTGGAATACGTAGTGCCGCAACGCGACCTTCGACATCATTTGCAGGGCCATTAAATACCGCAAACTCAACATCTTTAACCAAATCAGCAATATCAACTAATTCAAGTGGATTACGTAAATCAGGCTTATCAGAACCATAACGCTTCATTGCTTCGGCGTAGGTCATGCGAGGAAAATCACCTAAATCAACATTCAATAAATCTTGAAACAAACCGCGCATCATTTGCTCAGTTTTTTCCATGACTTGTTCGGCAGACATGAATGAGGTTTCAATATCGATTTGAGTAAATTCAGGTTGGCGATCTGCACGTAAATCTTCATCGCGAAAACACTTAACAATTTGATAGTAGCGGTCAAAACCAGACATCATGAGCAACTGTTTGAACAGCTGTGGTGATTGAGGCAAAGCAAAAAATTGACCTTTATAAGTGCGACTTGGCACTAAATAGTCACGCGCACCTTCTGGAGTGGCTTTTGTCAAAATAGGCGTTTCGATATCTAAAAAGCCATTGGTGTCTAAGAAGCGACGAACAGAACTGGTCACTTTTGCACGAAAAATAAGACGCTCGGCCATTTCTGGGCGACGTAAATCTAAATAACGGTATTTTAAGCGTTGTTCTTCACTGTTATTTTGATAATTATCCATGCTTAAAGGTAAAGGCGCTGAAGCATTAATCACTGTCAGTTGCGTACCTAAAATTTCAATCGCACCGGTTTTCATTTGTGAATTGACTTGGCTATCAGGACGAGCGCGCACAACACCTTTAATTTGAACACAAAACTCACTGCGCAATGTGCTGGCTATATCAAAAACGTCTTTTAGATCTGGGTCAAAAACAACTTGAACTAGCCCTTCTCTATCGCGTAAGTCTAAAAACACAACTCCGCCTAAATCGCGACTACGGTTAACCCAACCAACTAAAGTAACTTCTTGACCTAGATGAGACGTATTAATGTCTCCACAATAATGACTGCGCATTGAACTCTATCCTTTATCCACAAAGCGGTATTTTGGAAATCGAAAACGATAAAAACGGCATTATATACCGTGACTCAAACTTATGCATTGAAGTATCAATCAGATTGCAGCAATTAACCAGACCTACAGCGAATAAACTCAATCGACTGACGGAAAAACCATCAACCAAAAACTAGCTCATTTTATGTTGATGGCCACCGACTTTTTTAGCTTGATACATTAACTGATCTGATTTTTTCAATAATGAAGCAGCGGTATCGGCATCATCAGGAAAAATAGCGATACCGATGCTGGCCGAAATAGTGACATTGATATCATCGATTAGTAACGGTTTCTTTAATCCCAATAAAATATTTTCAGCCACTTGACGTGCATTTTCTTTGGCTTCGATATGATTTAATAACACCACAAACTCATCACCACCAAAACGGGCAACCGTGTCAGAATCTCGCACATGTTGGCTTAATAATAAGGCGATACGTTGTAGCAACTTATCCCCCACATGATGACCATGCCGATCGTTTATTGCTTTAAAACCATCTAAATCAATAAATAACAGTGCAAACTTCGATTTATCCCGATGATGAGTCAAAGTGGCTTGCGCTAATCTATCGTCAAGTAAACTACGATTTGGCAATGCCGTAACATTGTCATGATTAGCCATAAATCGAAGGTTCTCTTCAGCTTTAAGACGTTTTTGAATTTCGACATTTAAACGTCGATTCGACATTAAAACCACGATGGCAATTAAGGTGATAATCAGCAAACCAATCACTAATATTTTCAACCAACGTTGGTAACGTAATGTGTCACTATTAAGATCTAGCGAAACCCATTTTTGATACATGTTCTGTTGTTCGGTTTCATCAATGGTCGCAATGACTCTATCAATCAAAGGCACTAAACCTTTGACGCCCGGAAATAAGCCTATATGGCTATGCTGCTCAGTTAACTCAGCTAATAAAGACATTTTTAAACTCGGATATTGGCCACCTTTTAACGTAGTCGCCAATGTTGCTACTTGTTCAACAAACATATCCGCACGACCCGTGATAACCGCTGCCATACCTTGCTTAGTGTCTGCAACAGGCACTAATTTTATACCTGGGTATTGTTGGCGAAGCTGATCGACAATGTGATAGCCATCAACAACAGCCAATCGTTTACCGGTAACTTGGGAGATATTAAAAATGGGAGGCTGAGTTAACGACGTGACTATCGCCCAAGGTGACGGCCAATATGCTAATGAGAATGCCAGTGTATTTTCGCGCTCAATCGTTTTAGCCATACTGGCTACTAAATGAATTTCACCTTTAACCAGGTCGCTCATCATGTTGCCAAAATCATCGTAAGCCACCGGGATAATGGTTAAATTGAGTTGGGTAACCAATAAATTTTTGATGTCTGCATTCACCCCTAAAAACTCACCGTTTTTACCCTGAAACTCCATAGGAGCCCAATTTTTCAGGTAACCCATTTTTATGGCCCCTAGACTACTAACGTATTGCTTTTGTTGAGTTGTTAGTTTGATTTTATTGGCAGAATTAGCAAAAAAACGATCGTCTGGGTTAATTAACCATTTACGCTCAACTTGAATTTGTTCTTCGACAGAAATCAAATTAAATCCAGCTTGAATCCGATCCGCTAAGCCACTGTCGTCAATACGCGTTAAAACATACATATCTGTTGAAAATTCGATATCGGTATATTGACGAAACTCTGCCCACAACTTATTGGCTAATAAGTAATGAGACGTCATTGCTGCAGATGAAACAAAACCGCTAATTTCATTTTTACGTGCCGCTTTAACCATGCCGTCTAATGAATCATAAAAACGTAACTGCGCTTTGGGAAATGCTTTTTTAATATCACTAATATAAGGCGCGGTAGGGAAAACCCCAATCCGCATAGCCGTATTTTCAATGCTATTTAACGCTAAGTTCGAACTAAAAAAGCGACTTTTAACCGAAATAATATGCCACGCTTGCTTTAAGCCAGTGCGCATATCTTGGCTTTCAGGATAACCAATATGAACATCTGCAACACCACGTTTAACATCATCAATGGAACTGCTCATGTCACCCGCAACAAAATCAATATTGATACCGGTTTTTTCAGACCATAAAGTCCACAAATCAACTAACATTCCATGTGGCAAGCCATCAGCGCCGATATCGGCATAAGGCTCGACACCATTTTGCATGGCAATAATGACTCCCGCAGTTTGTCGATGATAGCCTAACCACCGCCGCTCTATTTGCTGAATAACCTTCGCCGGCATTAATTCAAAACCATGGTTAATTTTGTTGAGAAGCTCTAAATCCCCTTTGACCACCGCAGGGGCTAAGTTGATTTTTTTGATGAGTATGCGCGATGAGCTGTAAAAATTGGCGGCAATGTCTTGTTCAAGTGCTAAATTGCGTTGATATCCTTCAATACCGGCAAAAACAAATAACTCACCTTTAACGGCTGCTTGTAATAATTGTTCACGATTTTGATAACGCTTAAAACTAAGCTTAGGTTCTAGCGCTGATAATGTTGCTTCATGGGATGAGCCACTCACGATACCAATTTGATAGGGCACTAAATCACTAATTTGTTTTTTACTACTGAGCGACTTATGAATGTATAAATAGGTATTGAGTGAAGTAAAGGGTTTGGCAAAATCAAACTTTTTTAACCTAGCTTGGTTTTGAGACATGCCAATGTGGACATCTGCTTTTTTCTGTTCAAGCTGATCGAGTGACTGTTGCCAATGCCGAGACACAAATTGCACTTTGGTATCAGTAATAATAGACCATTCGCGCCACAAATCGACCAAAATACCTGCAGGAGTTCCCGTTTCATCCAAATATTCAAATGGATAAGTATCTTCTCCCATCACGATAACTAAGGGAAGTTGGCGTACTGACGTATTGGCTTTATCTGAATGTATTGCCTGCGCAGGTAATGATATCCACGCAAATAATATTGCTAATATCCAAGGTATAAATTTCAAGTTTTTTCCCTAATACTTTCACTTTTTATACTTATTTATTAAATAAGCTTGTTCATTGCCATTTTGGGGTAAATTAACTACCGTTTTCCAAGCCATAAATATTTTAGCGGTTAGAAAAAAATGATTGCAATGGCTTTAAAAAACAGCTTTGTTGCTACTTTGTTACAAGAATAAATAATATCATTATTCAGTCTTGAGTCATGCTAATTTTATGAATAGAAATTAATATTCTGAAGCTTATGCACATAATACCAGCATTCATAAGCATTCAAAACCTGTCCCATTAACAACATTGTCAACTATTTGAAAAAAAACTCACAAATTATTAGCTAGATACTTGCTGCGGTTCACCATCATTAGCTAAAATACATTTCTAACTTTTCCACATTACAGCTGATGAACTCTCAACAAGATAAGATATACGCTCATGTGACCGACCAAATTACTGATTTTCAATTTGATCAACGTGTTGCTGGTGTATTTAATGACATGATCCGCCGCTCTGTTCCTGGGTACGCACAAATTATCAATACCATTGGTGATTTTGCTAATCGCTTTGTCACGCCCCAAAGCAATATATACGATCTCGGTAGTTCGTTAGGCTCAGCTACATTAAGTATTCGTCGTCAAATTGAAGGGCGCGGATGTCAAATTTATGCGGTAGACAATAGTCAGTCTATGATTGAGCGTTGTACTGAAAATCTTGCTGCGTATGTCAGCGACATTCAAGTCAATTTATTGTGTGCTGATATCAGAGATATCGACATCCAGAATGCGTCGATGGTGGTGCTCAACTTTACCCTACAATTTCTACCGACCCATGATCGCGACGCCCTAATAAAACGTATTTACGACGGTATGTTACCCGGTGGAATTTTAGTCATTTCAGAAAAATTATTCTTTGAAGATAATCAAATTCAACAGTTATTAGATGAACAGCATTTAGATTTTAAGCGTGCAAATGGGTATAGTGAGCTCGAAATAAGTCAAAAACGCAGTGCATTAGAAAACGTTATGCGTCCAGACAGCTTAAATGTCCACCAAAAACGCTTAACTGAAAACGGCTTTAGTCACTTCTCAGTCTGGTTTCAATGTTTTAACTTTGCATCTATGGTAGCCATTAAATGATCAATTTTAGCTCTTTTTATAAAGACATTGCTGATTCAAACCTACAACACTGGTTGGAAACATTACCGGCAATTTTAGGTAAATGGCAACGAGATCATAAACACGGCAATTTACCTAAATGGGAAAAAGTGCTCAATAAATTACATTACCCTAAACCCGATAAAATAGATTTTAGCAGCAGTGTAACAATTGGAACCGGAGAACAACTCAGCCCTGGTCAAGTTGAAAAACTAACCAATTTATTGGCAGTGTTTCAACCGTGGCGTAAAGGTCCATTTTCCGTTCATGGCATTCAAATTGATACAGAATGGCGCAGTGATTGGAAATGGGACCGAGTTAAAAATTTTATTTCACCGTTAAAGAATCGCACAGTGTTAGATGTTGGTTGCGGTAGTGGCTATCACATGTGGCGGATGTTAGGTGATGGCGCAACTCGTGTTGTAGGGATTGACCCTTCGCCATTATTTTTATGTCAATTTGAAGCTATCAAGCGAGTTGCAGGTAATCAGCACCCGGTATATTTGCTGCCATTAGGGATAGAGGAATTACCCGCATTAGATGCCTTTGATACCGTATTCTCGATGGGCGTACTCTATCATCGTCGCTCTCCGATAGATCATTTACTACAATTACGTGACCAATTAAGAGTGGGTGGTGAATTGGTACTTGAAACACTGGTGATTGATGGCGATGAAAATGCGGTACTTGTTCCACAAGATAGATATGGCAAAATGAACAACGTTTGGTTTATACCATCAGTTGCAGCCTTAATGTTATGGTTAAAGAAATGTGAGTTTATTGATATTCGTTGTGTAGATATCGATATCACCTCACTAGCAGAACAACGCAGCACCCACTGGATGAAAAATGAATCTCTAGTCGATTATCTCGATCCAAATGATGTGAGTTTAACCGTAGAAGGTTATCCCGCGCCTAAGAGGGCTATCATCATTGCAACAAAGAACCAACCGAATCACGATTTAGTATAAATATTACTATTCAACAGGAATTGACATGTTAAAGCAGGTAATTGCTCTATCCGTTGCAGCGGCACTATTATCGGGTTGTACCGCCACCCAAAAAACAATAACACCACCGTTGACCAATGCTGATTTGAATAGCAGTTTGCAAGTTTCGCAAACCGTCATTATTGATGCCATCAATGTACAAAATAGTCAGCAGACAAATGACATTAGTGCGCTTTCTGACGAAATTAGAAAATTGAAGACTCAGGTAAGCACCGCAATGAGTCAAAAACCAAAAACAATTATTGTTCAACCACCTACACCAAAGCCTGTGGCGGTCCCACAGCAATGTCCTGAAGCCATTATTGGTGAGAAGTTTCTACTTGGTGAAGTCGAAAGTGTCTATATAGATGAAGTAAAATTAAAGTTTGCCACACGTATTGATACTGGTGCAGAGTCATCATCTCTAGACGCACGCAATATCGTATTATTTGAACGAGAAGGCGTACAGTGGGTTCGCTATGATGTGATAACTAATAACACTGAACAACCTGCAAACACCTTTGAATCTAAAGTTGAACGCTTTGTTCGTATTAAACAAGATGCAGATACGGCTGATGATCGTCGTCCAGTAATCCATGCCCATTTAAAAATAGGTAAATATGCCGCCGAAACAGATTTAAACCTAACGGATCGAAGCCACCTAGATTATCCTTTATTACTAGGTCGCAAGTTTATGAAAGATATTGCCATTGTTGATGTAGGCCAAATCTACATTCATGGTAAAGCCAAAAACCAAATTACCACGTTAATTAAGTAGGATCCGTAATGCATTCTCGTAAACCGTTTTACATATTCGTTGCGTTGCTATTTATCATCGGGATCAGCACCAGCATATATCGTGGTATCGAACACAATGTGCCTTTTTTACCTGGGGACCAAGTACAAAGTTGGGCCGTTGATGCCAAAATAAGTTTTAATGGAAAGAATCAACCTGCTGAGGTCAATTTCTCATTACCTAACGATCCTGCATTTGACATCTTAGTTGAAAATGCATCATCACCAGGTTATGGCTTAAATATTTCAGAAGATACTAATAACCGTCGCGCCGTGTGGTCTATTCGTGAGGCTTCTGGCTCACAAGCATTATATTACCGAGTCACTTTGGTACCCACAGGCAAGCTTAATATTGAAGCCGTCGAAGAACCTGCCACGCCAGAATTATATTCATGGCCTGCAACAGAGAAATCAGCAGCAGAGCAAGTCATTGAAGAAGTCTGGGCTCGCAGTGCAACTAACCTGTCGTTTGCTCAGCAGTTAATGAATTTGATTAACGATAATGATCAGAGCCAAAATATGGCGTTGTTATTATCGGCTAACACCTCAACCAATTTGTTTGTGCACATGTTGCACTCAAAAGGGGTACCCGCACGTATTGTTAACGGTTTGCAACTTGAAGATCAACGACGTCGTCAGCAGCTCACATCATACGTTCAAGTTTACAATAACGGTCAATGGGAACTTTTTGACGTTCCAAACAACAAAAAAGGCCGTGACAATACTTTAGTATTATGGGAATACACTGGCCACTCAGTACTTGATGTTATGGGAGGAACTAGCTCATTAGTTAACTTCTCAATGCTGCAAGATACTCGTTCAGCATTAGCCACCTCTATCGACATGATGATGAATGACGATGCAATGGATTTCTCTTTGTATCAGTTACCGCTTGAAGAACAAAGCACATTTAAGGGCATTCTGTTAATCCCAATTGGGGTATTAGTCGTAGTGTTCTTACGCGTCATTGTCGGCATCAAAACATCTGGTACTTTTATGCCGGTATTGATTGCTCTAGCGTTTATTCAAACGACCCTACTAACCGGCTTAATTGGCTTTTTGCTTATTGTTGCCTTTGGTTTAATGATCCGTTCCTATCTGTCGACGCTTAACTTACTGCTCATATCCCGAATATCGGCGGTAATTATTGTGGTTATTTTTATTATCGGCTTATTTACCTTAATTTCATTCAAATTAGGCTTAAGTGAAGGCTTAACGATTACCTTCTTCCCGATGATCATTCTTGCGTGGACCATTGAGCGCATGTCTATTCTGTGGGAAGAAGAAGGCCCTAAGAAAGTCTTTGTATCAGGTGGCGGTAGCTTATTTGTGGCCACATTGGCGTACTTAGCCATGGACAACCAATTAGTTCAGCATTGGGTATTCAACTTCTTAGGCATTCACTTAGTGATTTTAGCGTTGGTATTAGTGATGGGACAGTACACAGGTTACCGTTTAACTGAATTGAAACGCTTTAAACCATTAGTTGGAGAGCAATAATGAAGTACGCCTGGCCCTGGGAATTGAGCCGTAGCGGTGTACTCAACATGAACAGGCGCAATATTAGCTATATTGGTCGTTATAATCAGCGTAAGTTTTATAAACGCGTTGATGACAAACTAATTACTAAGCAACTTGCGCTTGCTAATGGCATAGCCGTTCCCGATTTAATTGGGGTTGTTCATGAACAACATAAAATCCAAGAAATCCCAGCTATGGTCCTCGACCGTAGTGGTTTTGTGATAAAGCCAGCAAAAGGTTCTGGCGGTAAAGGCATTATGGTGATCACCAGAGTGAGTAATGGCTGTTATTACAAGCCCAATGGCCACGAAGTGACTCATAGCGAAATTTATCGCCATGTATCTAACATTTTAAGTGGTTTATTCTCTCTCGGCGGTAAGCCTGATGTCGCAATTGTTGAAGGGTTAATTGAATTTGACCCAGTCTTTGAAGGCTTAAGTTATGAGGGTGTCCCAGACATCCGCTTAATTGTGTTTAAAGGCTTTCCTGTCATGGGAATGTTACGTTTATCAACTGCTGCATCAGATGGTAAAGCTAACTTACACCAAGGCGCTGTAGGTGTTGGCTTAGATATCGCTACCGGACACAGTTTGCATGCTGTGCAATTTGACTTACCCGTTGATAAGCATCCTGATACTCACTTTCCACTGTCGAACATCAAAGTTCCTCATTGGGAAACCTTACTCCACACAGCATCAAGTGCCTATGAAATGTGTGAGCTCGGGTATTTAGGTACTGACATGGTGTTAGATAAAAACAAAGGCCCACTGTTACTTGAATTGAATGCCCGTCCTGGTCTAACCATTCAAATTGCCAATGGTAGAGGGATTTTACCTCGACTTAAGCATGTAGAAGCGATGAAAAGCTCAACAATGTCAGTTGAGGAACGCGTGGCTTATGCTAAAAAGCATTTTTGTAGCAACCCTATTTTTTAATCTTTTAGCCACAGCAAGCGCTGTGGCTAATCCCTTAGCACTGTTCGTCGAACAGTGCTTACAATATCAACCTGATTTAGGACAAGACAAGCTTGTTTCTTTTCAGTCTGTTGAACAACAAGCTGTTGAATTTGAAAAGCGCACACTTGCGTTAAATAATATCAACGACAGAATTCAATATTACCGCCCTTTCGCCAACGACAGCCTAAATAGGCAAGGCTTATTATGGTGCCAATTACACCTTGCCGATGAACTTTATGCGTTAGCTACAGCAGCCAATACCCAACGCTTAATTGATCAGTTGTTACAGCTTCGACCGCCTTATGATCAATTAGGACAACGCTTAGTCGCCATAAGACAATCACAGTGGGAGCTAATCGAAAAGTCAAAACTGCACAGCGCCCAGGCAAGTAATAATCAAGCATTGTCTCAACGACTCTTCAGCATGCAATTTAATCAGCAAGACTGTGTAATATCCAATGAACTTAGTTCAGAGAGCAGCAATACTAATATTGATATTCGTATTGCTAAATATTTAATTACACAACCCAATGAACACTGTAGAAAACAGGTTTGGCTTGCCTATCAAATTCGCGCAAAAGACAAACAAGCTCCAGCGCTTGCATTGATCCATCAATTACAACAGCAGCACGCAATTCTTCAAGACTATGATAATAGCGCACAGGCACAACTCTCATCTCATGGGCTAACCCCGCAGTTGTTAGAGCAATTCTTAGCCAGCCAAACAAGTAATCTTGGTATCGCGCCATGGAATATTGCCCATGCCCTTAGTCGGGTAAGTAATTTATCGGCTATAAAATCGATTACTACGGATGCATTTTTACAGCAAATATTCGAAAGCCTTAAAGCTTTAGATCTCAAGTTTGAACTGATCACAATAGACGATGATAAAATAGACGATCCTAAAATAAATAAAACGACATCGCTTGCAGACAGTCAACATAGCAGCTTAAGTGAGGCACACCTCATACGCGTTTGGCACCAACAGCGATTACTGGGTGAAATTTTCACCTACCCACAAGATAAGCAGCACAATCCATTAAATATAGATGGTCAATTGATAAAACAAACTGTTGTCGGTCATCAATTTGGCCAATATTCGCTAAGTTTTCCATCGCAATTAATCCATGTGAAACAACAACAAAAATTAATTAACAGATTAAGCCAAGCAATAGTATCCTTGGCGCAAGGTGGGCAGTTTTATTTTATTACCAATAGAGCACAAAACACTGATGCCCATGCGATTGCAACACAGTGGTTAGCACACTACATTACACAACAGCTGAACTTATCCCAATTGCCTAAAAGACACCAATTAGCAGCACAATATCAACAGCAATTATGGGTATTTAGGACAAAGGTTTCACTGGCTTTTTATCAATATAAAGGTAATTTCAAAGGTACACAGCAGGATATTTGGTTAAGTCATAATCAACTACTATCAGTGGCTTTTGAGCAAAGCTTTGGCCTACCATGGCCAAATGCAACGGACGCAATATATAGTTATCAAGCTATTGCTAATCAAGGAATTAATCATTATCTTCCTTTATGGCAAACCGCATTGACTCAATTAATCATTGCTGACACACCGACCAATATATCGACTCGCGCGATATTTAATTTATTGGTTGTAAACGAAACACATTTAACTTTAGACGATCAACTTGAGCAGCTTATTGGCCCACCAATAGACCCACATTCACTTATCAGGAGATTTAAACATGCTGGAACTACGCAAGAGTAAAACACTCTCGTACTTACTATTATCAGCTACGTTGTTTAGTAGTGTGGCGTTCGCAAAAGAGTCCGTTGAAAAAACACCACATAAGTTAACTGCTGACCAAGTTTATCAAGGCATTAAAACCAATTTAGAAACCAATCTTTATTCATTACCGCCTCGTGTACAAGGCCATTATGCTATACGTCAATTCCGTATGACTGGGGAAGCAAAATACGCTAACGGTTCATTAATCGATTTGCTCACCATTGCAGAGCGCCAAGCATACTATTCTTGTAATCTGGATAAACCCGGTTTTATTAAAAGTGAATCAAAAATTGAAGCGGATAAATTAGGCTCTGGCCCACGGGCTACAGCCCGTAAGGAAGCCATCGCTCCCTACCCTAACTTTATGTTATATACCGATGTGCTATTGCGCTATGCCAGTCGAGTCGATGAGTTTGGCTTTACCGGACCTTGTCATGATTTAATGATAAAAACCCTAAAAAGTGCTAATTTAGAGCCCGCTTTCACTGATCCAAAAATGATCAAAGCTTGGGCCGCGCAGTTAATCAACTATGTATATTGGGCCAAGCAAATCGGTGTTGGCGACTATTACCAAGCTTACAAACAAGCTTTCATTAAAACCTATCCAGATAGTAATGATGATAAGCTCAAAAAAGGCCAATATAAAAACAAAGTTTATGGTATGACTCACTTTATTTTTTCAGCTAGCGAGTATTATCAACATCCAGTCGATCCAAAAGAGTATCAGTGGATTTTAGATTACTTTGAAAACAACATTGATCGCATTTTAACCGATACTACTGAAGATATTATTACTGAAGTGGGTATTAGTTTCTTAATTACTGGTAACGGCGATAACCCAGTTGTAGAGAAAGTGAAAAAGCATGTGATTGCGGCTTACGATCCTAAAACGATGATGATCCCCTCACCACATGGCAAAGTTGAATTATCTTCTGGTGAACACAGAAACGTATTAGCAATGATGTTATTAGATTGGCCTGAAACGTTACATAAAGGACCATATTTAAATAATATTTCTAGTACCAAGAAATACTTACCAAAACTTGTTAAGCCTAAAGCGTCTATGAACGATGCTAAATCACACTAAATATTAGCGGTGATACGTTTGAGGCAAATGCAGTGCATTTGCCTTTTTTATTTCAAACAAAGCTATGATTTTCCGTCATTTTTACTCAACAATAAAGAGAACACTTAATGAGCCGAGCTAAATCAACCTTAGAACAATGGCGAATTGTCCAAGCTGTCGTTGATTTTGGAGGCTATGCTCAGGCTGCAGAAAAGCTCAACAAGAGCCAATCGTCACTAAACCATGCGGTGGCCAAGTTGCAGCATCAACTGGGGATTAACTTACTCGAAGTAAAAGGCCGCAAAGCCTATTTAACCGAGCAAGGAGAAGTGTTATTACGTCGTTCTCGTCATTTAACTCAATCTGTTGAAGAGCTAGAACAATTAGCCTCAAATTTAGGACAAGGTTGGGAACCTAACCTCACCATTGCCAGAGAAATCATTTATCCGATGGACACTCTAGTGGCAGCTCTAGACGAGTTTTTACCTCAAAGTCGTGGTACAAGGGTAACGATTATCGACTCGGTGATCACTGGCACTCATGAACTTGTGCTTAATAATGAAGTCGACATTGCTATTTGCGCTACACCACCCAAAGGCCATATTGCAGAGCCATTATGCGAATTAAATTTTGAACTTGTGTGTCATCCAGACCATCCGCTTGCGCAATTAGAACGCATTGATGATGACAAGCAGTTAGCCCAGCATTTACAAATTGTGATTAAAGATACGGGAATAAATGCAACCAATGATATTGGTTGGCTAAAAGCGGAACAACGTTGGACGGTATCTAACTTTCATGAAGCAAAATCGATTTTAGCGCGTAACATAGGTTTTTGTTGGATCCCAAACTTTGTTGTGCAGCAAGAACTGCAAAATAAACAACTCATCCGTCTTCATTTGCGTGGAGGTAATAATCGAAAAGCAATATTGAATCTGGTTGTCCCTAATCGCGATCAGCAAGGCCCTGCTTGTAAGTTATTAGAAAGCTTAATTTTAAAACAGCATAACTTACCTTTTAATGGCTGATTATCAGTATAAAAAAATTTACTTAGATTTGGTGTTGTAGATATTTAATCAATATGGCGACTTATTCAAGTCAGCTTCTACATAACACATGATTTTTGTCATGCTCGTGAATCCTTATCTTGCACAAATCGCTGAAAAATCATTGTTCCCTGCACTTTCAATTAAACATCTTAGCATCCATATAAATTAGCTCATTTGGCAAAATATACATAGGGCATTATGATTTGGCTTGCGATACTAGGATGCGTTCAGCCAAGTTCTGATTAAGTCGTTAATATCGAGTTCAGATAATTTACCATCGCTAAATTATCGAATTTAGTGAGTGTTGAATGCATACTGCGGAGACATCGAAAAAAACTACACGTAGATTTCGATGGATTGATGCTGTTGTGAATAACGTTCTGGGAAAGGTAGAGACTGACTAGTTGAATCGTCAACTGCTGCAGTGTCGTTTGCCATAGTAGAATGACGCTGTTCTGCTGATAATGAACGATTTGGAGACAATAAACTCATGTTTGAATCATCAGCATTAAGAGGATCATTGGTTAAAGTTTGACTGTTTTGCGATATGGAAGTATTCGTTGTTGTTGTTGATGACAAAGCATCTGAATTACTTGTTATTAACTCTTTCTTTGCTTCATTCATGTTTTGTAATGCTTGCGCCGCCACACGAATATCAGCCATTGACGGCTGTACTGGCGCCATCGCAGCGGCATACACTTTCTGCATTTTACTTAACGTTGCTTGCGCATCACCATCAACAGTAGACACATCGATATTGACCTCACCATCCACCGCATAGCGACGTCCATCGGGGCCTTTTTCATATTGATAACTCGGGCTTTGTGCCAAACTTCCTCCCACTGCTGCGTGGGCTTGTTCGTGGGTTTTAACTTCGGTATCTCGTTGTGCCAGTTGATCAATTTGTTTAATTTCAGCTTGTTCAATTTGTTGTTGTTTGTCTTTTACCTGTTGCTCAACTTGTTGAGCTGCTGTTTCAGCTTGACGGTTTGATGTTTGAGATTCTGCATTGACTGACGGATCATCCACTGATGAATTTTGGTCCGTAGTATTTGTTGCTACAGCTGAAGTATTTGTTTCTGTCGCTGAAGCATCCGAGGGTTGATTAAAGATATTAACTACTGGCTGTTGAGCATTAACGGCTTCACCATTACTCGTTGCGGCTGGTGTATCTGTACTCACAAATGTCCCAGCAACGGTATCAGTTGCCTGGATTGGAGTAGGTGAACGATTTAATACTCCAGTAAGATTAAGTGGACCACTTTTTAAGCTGTAACTATTGAATGTATCAGCAACTATAATTTTTTGAGACTTGGTTTCATTGCTCGCAGTTAAGCTAGATGTAGAGTTATGCTGAGTATCTGTGCTTATAGTGGGTTTAAGGTCTATCGGTACCTTAAACGCCGCTGTTGATGAGACCGTAGTTTGAAATGAACTGGATTTGAGCGAGCTGTTTTTAACTGAACCTGACTGGATATTTCCAGATTGAATGTCTACAGCAATAGTGGGGGCAGATCGAGGGTTACTGACTTGAATGCTATTTGTTGTTTGAGCACTATTGATTGCTTGTGTATGTGGTTGAGCTTGCGGCGTGGACAATGAATTGCGGTGGTTAAGTTGGGCAGTATTATTAACTGCCCCAGTATTTGCAGAAACCATCGCCGCATTCATGATTACACTTCAATATCAATCAAACTGCCAACAGTCTCAGAAGCTACTTCAATCACTTTAGCAGATGCTTGAGCTTGGTTGGATGATTCAGTCGCAGACACTAAAGCTGATGTGGTGTCAGTTTGCCCAACAGCACGAGAACTTAAGGTCACAGTATCTTGGCTTGGTGAAATAGACACAGCCGGTTTTTGTTGATCTGGCATCGCAACAGATGTTGTTGCTTGCGCTAAACCTTGTTGAGCACTTTGCAATCCCTGCATACCTGACGCATAGGCTGATTGAACTTGCATAATACTGCTCCTGATTTTAAAAAAGTCGATTTATTATGGCCTAAACCGACTAATATGTACAGTTTTCAAACAAAAGTTAGCCGTTAACCCAACCCATCTCCCAATCTTTCCATACTGGATTCATCCCTCGTAATTTAATTTGTGAAATAACCTGTTCAACAGAGCGGTTATCACTGATTTCAAATTGATCAAGTTGACTGTCAGGTGCCATATAACCACCAGGTTGAGTTGAGCTTCCTGCACTCATGTGGGTAATCCCTAATGGCAGTAAATTATCCCTCAGCGACGGCAGCTCACGCGTTGATAAACTGATTTCAAGTTGAGAGTTAAACAATCTAAACGCACAGATCATTTGCACTAATCCTGCATCGGTTAATTCAACTTTTGGTGTAATACCGCCAGTACACGGACGTAAACGAGGTAATGAAATACTGTAGCGACTGCGCCAATAGGTTTTTTCCAAATAATCAAGATGATGCCCCATTAGCAATGCATCGAGTCGCCAATCATCTAACCCAAGTAATACACCTAGGCCAATTTTATCAATTCCCGCTTGAGCAACTCTGTCTGGGGTATCTAAACGATAGATAAAATCTTGTTTTTTACCGCGTGTATGATGTTGAGCGTAAGTATGTGGACGATAGGTTTCTTGATAGACCATAACGGCATCAACGCCAAATTTGCCAAGACGCTGATACTGTTCAGTTTCTAATGGTTGAACTTCCATTGCTACATAATTAAAAGCCGTGTTAACGAGTGGTAACACCGACTCAAAATACCCCATTCCAACTTTAGTTTCATGCTCACCAGACACTAATAATATCGAATCAAAGCCTCGTTGTTTAATAATCGCCATTTCGGCTGCTAGTTCATCACTATTAAGGGTTTTACGCTTGACCTTGTTACTCATACTAAAGCCACAATAATCGCACTCGTTGGCGCATAAGTTTGATAAATATAAGGGTAAGAAAAGACCGATATTGGCACCAAATCGCTGCCGAGTCAGCTGAGCTGCTTGCTGCGCCATCGGTTCAATATATGCCATTGCGGCTGGAGATAATAATGCCAACAAGCTATCAAGATTACCGCTTGGATTTTTCAAAGCCCGCTCAACGTCTTTGGCAGTAGTCGAATACAGCTTCATCGATAACGCATCGGGGGCTAATTGCGAAAACACGCTTGAATACGTCATGCTAGCCCCCCCTTACCATTCACTGACTTTGCAAGCGAATTGATTGATGGTTCTGACAAGAATCCGGTCAAAGGACTGGTCGCGTTAGCATGGTTGTTCACTGCCCCTAATCCAGCAAGATATGCTTGTCTTCCTGTTGCAACTGCATCAGCAAAACATTTAGCCATTTGTTGGGGATTGGCACTACTTGCAATCGCGGTATTTACCAATACTGCTGCAGCGCCCATTTCCATAGCTCTGCAAGCTTGTGAAGGTGCGCCAATGCCGGCATCTACTATTACCGGAATATTGGCCTGTTCAATAATAATGCTTAAGAATGTTTCCGTCGCTAAGCCTTGATTGCTGCCTATTGGGCTGCCGAGTGGCATAACCGCAGCGCAACCGACTTCTTCTAAGCGCCGACACAATACTGGATCGGCATGCACATAAGGCATAACAATATAGCCTTGTTCGCATAAGTATTGAGCCGCAATCAATGTTTCAATTGGATCGGGCATGAGGTATTTGGGATCGGGATGAATTTCAAGTTTAATCCATTTAGTGCCCAACATTTCATAAGCGAGTTCAGCAGCAAAAATGGCTTCTTTGGCATTACGCGCACCAGCGGTATTGGGTAATAATTTAACCCCCATACTTTGCAAAGGACCGAGTAAATTGTCATGGCCGCGAGTCAAATCAATCCGCTTCATCGCTAAGGTGACTAACTGCGACCCAGAACTTGCTATCGCTTGTAACATTGTATTGTGATCTGAAAATTTTCCCGTTCCGGTGAGTAACCGAGACGAAAATTGATGATCGGCTATCATTAACATCATTAACCTCCAGCAACGGCAGAAAAAACGGTGATATTGTCATCGGCTTGACACACTATATGCATCCAACGACTTCGAGGCACAACAGTATCGTTGACCACGATAGCCACTCCTTGAGTGGGTAAATCGCTGAGTATAAGTAGTTCAGCCAAATTCAAATTGGCCCGAACATGTTGCTCGACACCATTAAGGTGCAGGGTTATTAGCTCGAGGGGATCAGTTTGTGACATTAGACCGCTCCTGATGATCAGTTAATGGATATTGATGGCATACTTCACATTGTGGGTCTTGACTCATTTGGGCATGCTGCCAGCGTAAATCCTTACCATTAAATCGATGTAGAACACCGTATTGGGTAAAGGTATTGCAGATGTGCTGAAGGCCCACCAGCGCTTGCATACTGGCGATAATACCCACAGCAGGCCCTAGCACTCCAGTTTGAGTACAATTTTGCATAATGGGGGTATCAAGTGGATATAAACAACAATAGCAACCGCTGTATGAATGCGAATGTGTGTGGGAAAAATCGATACAAAATAATTGCCCCTGATATGCACTAATAGCACCACTAACCAAGGCTAACTGATGCTGTACACACATTTGGTTTATCAGTTGCCTCGCACTCACATTATCAGTGCAATCAAACACCACAGGTTTTACGGTAAATTGTTTAACAAGCTGATTAAAATGCGCTGATGTAACTCGTTGTGCTAGCACATCGATGGTGATTTCAGGGTAAGCGCTACTAAGCACATTTTTTGCAATGCTGACTTTGGCTTTGCCAATATCAGCGGCCCTGAACAGGAGTTGCCTTGGTAGATTGGATAATTCAACCACATCATGATCAATTAACAGTATTTTCTGAACACCCGCGGCTGCTAAATAGTGCGCCACTAAATGCCCTAAACCTCCAACACCGATGATCACTACAGCGCTATTCATAATGGCAAGCTGCCCTGCTTCTCCAATATCGCTCAGTAACATGGTGCGCGAATACTGAATATAATCCCGATCAGATAAAGTACTCATACACCCTCCTGAGATAAATTGGCTTTAGGTAAAGGTCGGGTAAGCTGCAACCATTTATGATGCAAAGTTCGATAAGCCTTCGCCGGATCGTCAGCCGTTGCCACTGCTCTAACAACAGCAGCATCACCAACGCCTGTATCCGCAATCAACGCCAAATTACTGAGATCGATCCCGCCAATAGCAACTGTCGGATAATGGCGCGCAAATAAACTGGCATAACGTTTAAGTTTACTGAGCCCTTGAGGCGCGGAAGGCATTTGCTTGGTCGTGGTAGCAAAAATATGCCCAAGAGCAATATATGAAGGCGAACATTGGTGAGCTAATAAGGCTTCAAAATAACTGTGACTCGATAACCCTAACGCCATTCCTGTTGCCGCTATCGCGGTTAAATCTGCAGTTGCCATATCTTCTTGGCCTAAATGAACCCCAAACGCACCGTGTTTAATCGCCAGTGGCCAATGATCATTAATAAACAACTGAGCATGATATTCGCGACCGAGTTTGATGGCCTCAATGATATTGGCTTCGAGTGTTAATCCTTGTAATACATGGCTGTCATCAGTATCGATATTAATAGCTAACTTGGCACGATATTGAACCGTCTTACAGCCCGCTTTTAACAATTGTTTAAGCATATCGATATCAGCTACAACAGGATAAATCCCCAAGGGTTGATGCAGTGATTTAAAACCATTCGGTGCAGCTTGCTTGCACGAATCATCAGCGAGATGCTCAGAAGATACCAACTTGATTGATGGCATCATGCCTAAATCATCAGGCCAACCAGTACGGGCTAAAACACCAGGTCCTTGACCAAGGCTTACGCCTAAAGTAAGTCCCTTATTGACGTAGGCTTTTGCCAGCACAATAGCATCATGAATCACGAACTCATGGGCAATAAAACACGCTATGGCAGATGATAATGTGCAACCACTGCCATGATTATTGGTGGTTGCTATCCGCTGGCTACTTAGCATAAACACCGCATTACTGTGTGTAATACTGGCACCTTTAACGCTTTTACTCACATATACATCTATTGCATATTGTTGCTGCCATTGAGCATCACCGCCTTTAGCGAGCACATTGCATTTAAATGTATCGGATAACAATTTGGCATCGCAGATCATTTGCTGTTGCTGAGCAACCTTGTTATCGACATCACAATATTGCGCGAACGCATACTGAGAACATAAACGTTTCAATTCGTGCTGATTAGGCGTTAGTAGATCAATTAAGCCAATGAGAGGACTAAAATCGAGTTCGATAGGATTAAAGTGCGCACCACTACTGGCGACCATGACAGGATCAAGCACCACAAAAGGTACCATCATCTGAGTAGCACGCATTTGAGCTAAACAGCCAGCTAATATGTCCACCTGTGCTTGGGATGCCAACAGGCCAATTTTAATCGCCACTGGCGGCAGATCGGCAAGTAAACTGCTGAACTGAGCCAACAACATGGATTCAGAAACGGTTTCAACAAGGCTCACACTGACTGAGTTTTGCGCAGTTACTGTGGTTATTACGCTACACCCGTGACACGACAAGTCTTGCAAAGTTAATAAATCAGCTTGAATCCCCGCACCACCACCACTGTCAGAACCCGCTATGGTCCAGACAATGGGTGGGGTTTGCGTTATGGATTCACTGACAAATGTCGATGAATTCATGGCGATTATTCCACCTCAACCGTTAAGTCAGTATCAACTTGTGCGACAGATTTGACGTCATGATAAAGCGCCGATCCCGACGCTTTGAACTCTGCCGACTTTTGTGCCATCGCTTCCGCCGGATTTATGGCTTGAGCCGTATGTTGAGCTTGATAAGCACTAGCGGAAGAGACTTCAATCTTAAGTGCTTCAGCTTGTTCAAGATTCGCGGCATATTCACGCACTTCGTGGGTTATTTTCATCGAACAGAATTTAGGTCCACACATTGAACAAAAGTGAGCCACTTTTGCCGATTCTTGTGGTAACGATTCGTCGTGGTAAGCACGAGCGGTATCAGGATCAAGACCTAGGTTATATTGATCTTCCCAACGGAATTCAAAGCGGGCTTTTGATAACGCATTATCACGTACTTGCGCACCTGGATGACCTTTAGCGACATCAGCAGCATGAGCTGCAATCTTGTAGGCAATTAAGCCTTGTTTTACATCTTCTTTATTTGGCAAACCTAAGTGTTCTTTGGGGGTGACGTAACACAACATCGCCACGCCGTACCAAGCCATCATGGCAGCGCCGATACCAGAGGTGAAGTGATCATAGCCCGGCGCAATATCGGTTGTTTGTGGGCCTAAGGTATAAAATGGTGCTTCGTCACAAAGGGCCAATTGCTTTTCCATATTGACTTTAATCAATTGCATTGGCACATGACCAGGGCCTTCAATGATGGTTTGCACATCATATTCCCATGCAATTTTGACCAATTCACCTAAGGTTTCTAATTCCGCAAATTGCGCTTCATCATTGGCATCGGCAATTGAACCGGGGCGCATACCATCGCCTAACGACAATGACACATCGTATTGGGCGCAAATCTGGCAAATATCACGAAAATGTTCATATAAGAAACTTTCTTGATGGTGGCTTAAACACCACTTAGCCATAATTGAACCGCCACGTGACACAATGCCGGTAAGGCGTTTAGCGGTCATGGGTACATAACGCAATAACACCCCAGCATGAATCGTAAAATAATCTACGCCCTGCTCGGCTTGTTCAATCAATGTATCTCTAAATACTGCCCAACTGAGGTCTTCGGCAATGCCATTAACCTTTTCTAATGCTTGATAAATCGGCACGGTACCAATTGGCACTGGCGAATTACGGATAAGCCACTCACGCGTTTCATGAATATAACGCCCGGTCGACAAGTCCATGACCGTATCTGCACCCCAACGGGTTGACCACACCAGTTTTTCAACTTCTTCTTCAATCGAAGATGTCACCGCTGAATTACCAATATTGGCATTCACCTTCACCAAAAAATTACGCCCAATAATCATAGGTTCGGTTTCAGGATGGTTAATATTCAACGGAATAATCGCTCGACCTCGAGCGACTTCATCACGGACAAACTCAGGTGTGATCAGCTGACCAATATGAGCACCAAAAGCCTCTCCAGGCGCTTTTTGGGTTAATACGGTGTCGGTTACTTCAGCACGAGCCATGTTTTCACGAATGGCAATGTATTCCATTTCAGGGGTAATAATACCTTGGCGTGCATAATACATTTGGGTCACGCATTTGCCCGACTTGGCACGTTTAGGCGCGACAAGGGCATCAAAGCGTAAATGATCGAGTCCATCATCGGCTAGTCGCTGTTGGGTAAAGCCTGAACTTGCACCGGTTAATTGCTCTGTATCTTGGCGCTCATCAATCCATGCTTGTCGGATTTTAGGTAAGCCTTCACGCACATTAATATCGGCAAGGGGATCAGAATAAGCACCCGCGCAGTCGTAGACCATAATAGGCGGATTGGCTTGTTTAATGGGTTTTGCATCGGTGCCGCCAATCACGGTTTCAGTTTGATTAACCTGACGCATAGCGACGTTGATATCAGCTCGACTACCCGTTAAATAGACTTTTTCAGAATTAGGATGTTGTAACGGTTTAAGGGTATCAATAAATTGTTGAGCGTTAGCTCGAGTTTGACGACGGTTTGGATTTGACATTAGCAACCTCAATATTAAGAGTAGAGTTGCTTGTCTGGAGAGGTGTTGATAGCAGCAGTAAACAATAAAAAATACTATTGCTTACGTCAATAATCACATAGAAAAATACTAAAGTAATAACGTAACTGGATATATAAACCGATAAAAAACTCGGAGGTAAACGTCCATTTACGGTCTTGTTAATACGTTATTTATCTTCCCAACTATCATGATTATTACGCTTGTTTCCTTCGCAGGTTCTAGCCTGATCAGGTTCAACGGATCCCGAATAAACGGTCTCAGCCATAATGGCACTCCGACAAGATGTCACGCAGTATAAGCAAGTTTTTCGCTAAATAACAAGCACTAAAATAATCATTTCATACAAAAGTTATCAATCCACATGTCAGAAACTGATGCAGTGTCATTGATATCTCCATGATTCATTCATCACCACAGACAGCTATTCATCAAGGTGCGACACTATGTCGCATTCATCATATTTATTAGCAGGTTATAATTTCAAAAAACTGATAAAAACCTTTGAAATATATTCATCAAAGGTTGATAAAATAATAACAAAGGTGATGACGTTGGTAAAAAAAGCAATCCAAACCATTAAATCAAATACAAATTACCCATGGGTTTACTCATCAATTTCATTGGCTGTAATGTTTGCTATTACACCTCAAGTAATGGCTGAGCAGTACGATAAGCAAAATAGTGAAGGCATTGAGCGGGTTGAAGTACATGGACAAAACACGACTAACAAAGACTTACTCGGCTCAGCCCAAAGCTTACTTGAAAAGCAAGGAGTAGACTTTTCTGAAGCAGGTGGCGTATCGGCATTACCGATTTTAAATGGCATGATGGGCGATCGCATTAAGGTGCTCATTGATGGCAGTGATATTACCTCATCATGTGCAAACCAGATGAACCCGCCACTTTCTTATGTGTCAGCCAATCACATTAGTTCGACCCAAGTGGTTGCTGGAGTCTCTCCGGTGAGCGCCGGTGGCGATAACATTGCTGGCGTAATTAACGTCAATAGCTTAACCCCTGTATTTACCGAGAGTGACAATGTGACATGGCAAAGTGGTAACATATCTAGTGGTTACCGAAGTACCAACGACGCTATTCTCGCAGGTGTAAATGCCACTGTTGCAAATAAAACATTAAGCTTTAGTTACCAAGGAGCATTTGAAGACGCTAACAGCTATACCGACGGCCACGGCGATAAAGTACTAGACACCTTATACCAATCACAAAATCATGCATTAGTTGCTGCTTGGCAAGATGACAACCAACAAATTGCTGTCAAATTGACCCATCAACATATCCCCTTTCAAGGTTTCGCTAACCAGTATATGGACATGACGAATAATGACAGTTATGGCGCATTAGTGCGCTATCAACGAACGCTGGAAAATGAAGGCGAGTTCACTGCCCAAGTAAACTGGCACCATGTAGAGCATGAGATGGGTTTCTTTAGCGATGAAAAAACCGGCATGATGCCAATGGAAACTAAGGGTAAAGATTACAGTTACCAACTGCATTGGCTGCTGCCAATCAGTTCAGACAGTACATTATTAATTGGCCAAGAATATTATGTTTATCAGCTTGATGATACATGGCCAGCGATTGAAGGTTCTACCATGATGGGCCCCAATGACTACGTCAATATCAATGATGGCGAACGCCAACGTGCTGCACTTTATGGCGAGTGGCAACAAACACTTAATACTCGTTGGTGGCTGTCTGCAGGTGTTCGTTATGAATACGTATCAACCAGCACAGGTGAGGTTCAACCTTATAACACTATGAGTATGATGGGCATGACCAATGTTAATGCCATGGCCGCAGATGAATTTAATAGCCTATATCGAAAGCACAATGACAATAACATCGATGCCACCCTTCTAGCTCGCTATCAACTCAGTGATACTGAAGTGATAGAACTTGGTTTAGCCCGAAAGAACCGCGCCCCAAATTTATATGAGCGATACAGTTGGGGCCAAAGCACCATGTCGACGACTATGATTGGCTGGTACGGCGATGCAAACGGCTACATAGGTAACCCAGACCTTAGTGCAGAAACTGCACATACATTGAGTATGGCTTACAAGCGAGTACAAGATGATTTAGCATTTAGTGCAACAGCTTGGTATAGCGACATCAATAATTATATTGATGCTAATGTGGTCAGCAGCTTTAATCGCACAAGCATCGATAGTAATCGTCGTCATATTTTACAGTTTGCAAATGTGGACGTGACCTTGTTTGGTGCACGCATAGATGCTGAATATCAAATAACAGAAAACCGCAGTGGTAAATGGCTCCTTAACGCTAATATCAGTGCCACGCGCGGCGAAAGAGATGACAATGACCAAGCGCTGTATCAAATAAAACCTTTGCAAACTAAGCTAGCTTTACAACAACAGCTAGGCGATTGGCAAAATAGTCTCAGTTGGCTATGGGTTGCGAGTAAAGACCGCGTGGATGAACAGCGTTTAGAAAACACAACTGACAGTTACACACTGCTTAACTTAAGCAGCAGTATCCAATGGCAAGATGCCACAATGACTATAGCAGTGAAAAATCTGCTTGATGAGTATTATCAATTGCCACTTGGCGGTATCAGTATTGCTGAATATAAGGCTGATAACAGTAACGGTTTTCAACAAATCGCTGGTGCGGGTCGCTCACTCGAATTGAATGTCAGTTACGCGTTCTAGTTAATCAGCTATAAGTCATAAAGCATATGGCCAGTAATGTGTACCACATTATTGGCTAGGCTAAAACAGCAATTTTGCTGATGTTAAGACAGTGAACCCGCGACCTCCGGCGTGACAGGCCGGTTTCTATTGATCTGCGATGGAATAACACTAATGAGCTGACATTTGATAATCTAGCAGGTATTGCATTCTAGGCTGAATAACACATTCTGTTGATTTTTGAACAGAAAAAAGCCCCTACATTTCTGTAGAGGCTTTTTTCTTATTTGGCGGAGCGGACGGGACTCGAACCCGCGACCCCCGGCGTGACAGGCCGGTATTCTAACCAACTGAACTACCGCTC
>NZ_JBEOPL010000030.1:0-46345 GCF_040310065.1 Shewanella sp. TB7-MNA-CIBAN-0143 | reverse complement strand
TCAAACTTTCTTTTCGCCTTGAATTCTGTGTTTTGAAGCACTTAATTCAACCTGACTCAGTAACCGCTTGCGCTGTCCGCCATGTCAGTGGATGCGCATTATAGGCATCACACGTTTTTGCGCAAGGCCTTTTTTAATAAAAAAGGATCGCTTGGCGATCTTTTCACCAAAAGCGATCCTTTTTCGTATTTTAAGCGACTTTATGACGGTTTATTGTACTTCTTTAGCGTTCTGGCGGAACTGTTCAAGGAAAGTCACCACATTTGAATCGTCCCAATCGACGTACGAACGAACATAAGCCACCAGCTCACCTTGTTCATTTAAGATAAATGTTGCAGGTATCGTATCAAGCGGGAAGACATCACGTAGTTGTTGTTGCGGATCGAAATACGAATTAAACCGGCCTAATCCAAGAGACTCTAAAAATGGTTGCACAATAGTCACAGCTTCAGCATCAATAGAAATAGGCAGTAGAGCAAAATGTTGTGCATTTAGAGTTTGATTTAATCGATCGAGTGCAGGAAGTTCTCTAACACAAGGTGGACACCAAGTAGCCCAAAGATTCACAACAACCACTTTACCCTTATATTGTTCAAAGTTAACCGACTGACCAACAAGATCAGTAAAATCGACTAGCGCAATTGGGAATGGTTGCGGCAATATGTTTATGCGATCGAGTGTTGATTCAGTGGTTTGCTTGGCCGCTGCTTGCATGCCTGGGTATGCATTTACCGAACCTGCTGTCCCCATAAGAATGAGACAAGTGAAAATAAACGCAAACCACTGTTTCAAAGTTAATACTCCAATCGGTTACTTAGTTGTCTTACTACGATTTAATAACGCATCTAACTCAGCTTGTTGCTCTGTTGACAAGGTTGTCGATTCAGATGCCTGTATACGTTGCTTACGCACAAAGATAAAACCAATAAAGAGACCTAAAACAAGTAACCCAAATGGACCAAGCCATAGAATATAAGTTTTCGAATCTAACTTTGGATTGTATAAGACAAAATCGCCGTAGCGGCTGGTCATAAATTCAATAATCTCTGAATCTGACTTACCATTATCGACCATCGTATACACTTCAAGACGTAAATCTTGCGCAACTGGAGAGTTTGAATCGACTAAGTTTTGATTTTGACATTGCGGACACCGTAATTGATGCGCTAGTGACAATGCTCTTTGTTGATTATCTACCGATTGAAATTCATAAGTATCAACAGGTGTGGCCATTACCGTCAGAGTAAAAAGTAAACTCGTACAAGCCACCATCATTTTAAATATGAATTTCATTACGATGCTCCATCGACTTTAGCTTCAGCTTGTAATTGCTGGATCATTGGATACAAGGTTTGTGTCCATACTGTTTGATCTATAGGACCGGCATAGCGATAACGAATAATACCGTTGTGGTCGACTATAAAAGTTTCCGGTGCTCCATAAACTCCAAGATCAAGACCTAAGCGACCATCTTTGTCAAAGATGTTAACTGTGTATGGATCACCTTGAGTAGTTAACTCCTTAACAGCTAATGCTCTCTCGTCACGATAGTTGATACCATATATAGGTAACAAGTTACGTTTAGACAGCATCATCAAATAAGGATGCTCATACTTACATGCTGGACACCAAGTTGCCCAAAAGTTCAACATAGACACTTTTGCTGGAAGATCTTTCTCAGTTAACACTTCACTAGGCACTTCTAAGCGCTCAAGTTGGAAAGCCGGAACTGGCTTTCCTTCTAATGCAGAATCAAGCACCTTAGGATTGAGAAATAATCCTTTGTATAAAAACACGCCCATACCCAAAAATATAACCAAAGGTATAAACAGTACAAACTTCTTCATAATGTCTCCGAGTATATTAAGCAGTCGCTAATTTTGCTTTTACTGCTTCATCTGTCGCAGCTTGCTTTACACGATAACGCTTATCGGATGCTGCCAGGAAGCCACCAATCATCATAAAGATTGATCCAAACCACAACCAACGTACAAACGGTTTGTAATTAAGACGCACCGCAAACTCGGTTAAACTAATGGGATCACCCATAGTGACATATAAATCGCGGAATAATCCCCAATCAATACCCGCTTCAGTCATATCCATAGTCCGTACATTGTATTGACGACGGTCAGGTTTGAGTAAAGTGATAAATTCATCATCTTTGTAAATCTCAATCTGACCTTGTTGAGCGGTATAGTTAGGACCGACAACATTTTTAGTTTCTAAATACTTAAATGTGTAACCTGCTAGTTCTTGGCTGATACCTGGGCCCATACGGACGCTTTTTTCAATCGAATAGTTAGAGACAATAGTAGCCCCCATTACCGACACAGCAATACCAAAGTGAGCGAAGAGCATTCCCAATTGACTACGGCCAATTCGATTAAGACTAATACCACCTTCTTTATCGCTCACCATATTATAAGCAGCGCGAAAAGTGGATAGCATGATCCATGCTGTAGCAGCCACACCACACATCACCCAAGCATTAAATTGGCCACCAGCAATAAATGGAGCAGCGACACCGGTAACTAATGCAATAATAGCTGGAATAAGTAACTGTTTTTTAATTTCGCCTGCTTTAGATTTCTTCCAGCGAATAATTGGACCAATACCCATAAAGCCAAATAGCACTAATACGATAGGTACAAATACAGCATTAAAATATGGAGGTCCGACGGAAATCTTGCCCATGCCTAATGCATCTATCAATAAAGGATAAAGCGTACCCAGCAACACAGTACCTGCAGCAACAGTGAGTAACACATTACAGATTAGCAACATGGTTTCTTTCGATTTAAGCTCAAATCGTGCTGGACTGCTCATTTCACTGGCTCGGAAAGCAAACAGAGTTAACGAACCACCAATGGCAATACCTAACAACAGCAAGATAAACAAACCACGACTTGGATCTGCTGCAAATGAATGCACTGACGTAAGCACACCAGAACGTACAATAAAGGTGCCGAGTAAACTTAATGAGAAGGCAAAGATAGACAGCAATACAGTCCAGTTACGGAATGCCCCACGCTTTTCCGTCACAATTAATGAGTGCACTAAAGCAGTACCGACTAACCAAGGCATAAATGATGCATTTTCAACTGGGTCCCAGAACCACCAGCCGCCCCAACCTAATTCGTAGTAAGCCCACCAAGAACCAAGTGAAATACCGCCAGTTAGAAATATCCATGCCGCTAATGTCCATGGACGACTCCAGCGTGCCCAAGCAGAATCAAGTCTGCCACTCATGAGAGCTGCAATAGCAAAGGCAAAACAGACTGAAAAACCCACATACCCTAGATACAACATTGGTGGGTGGAAGATTAAGCCAACATCTTGCAACATTGGATTTAAATCTCGCCCTTCTAGAGGAATAGGAAATATCCGTTCAAATGGACTTGATGTAAGGATCATAAATAAACTGAAGCCAACAACAATCATCGCTAAAACAGATAACACCCTTGCGGTAAAGACTTCTTCTAAGCCCTTACTAAATAGTGCTACTGATGCAGTCCATACAGACAACGCGAATACCCAGAATAATAATGAACCTTCATGACCACCCCATACCGCCGCAATTTTAAAGAATATTGGTAGTTGAGAATTAGAGTGATGGGCGACATAAGCCACAGAGAAATCATCAACAGCAAAGCTGTACCCTAGTGCTATAACGGAGAGACTGATGAAAAAAAACATTCCGTATGTCAGTGGCCAGGCATAGCGAACAAGATACTGGTCTTTACGTGCGGAACCATATAACGGCACGCTAGCTAGCAGTAAGGCAAAAGCCAAACCGAGAATTAGCGAGAAATGTCCAAGTTCTGGAATCATGGGTATTCCTTAGTCTAAAAAAATTAGCGGATCTGAAACAAACAAATCACGACAGTACTAATTAATGCGATGAAACTAATATACGCACATTAGCTTAAACGAATTTTAACGCATTTTAGAACTTGCTATGACATATGTCTGCCATTTTCGTACAAAATTGGGTCACCAGTCTCATTATGAACACCGATTCAACCAAAACGAATTTTTTTGGCAACTTGTCTGACAGTATTACTGATATAAAGTTTCGCTATTAGTTAGTCAAACCATTCAATCTGTGAACCAGTACGCAACTATCAGGATTTGGATTCATATCTTCCTTATATTACTATTCAATTAATAATCTTTACGTATAATCGAAGTTCCAAGCACTGCGGTAAATGCCGCTTTCTCTGTTAACCTAAAAGTGAATATTGACATAATGACCACATTTTGGATTTTTATTGCGCTTGTCGTACTCATCGGCCTAATCATGATTTGGGTTCCACACTTTCGCCAAACAAAACTGTTACAAGCCGAAGAGTCTGGCGTTCGTAGACAAACTAACCTTGAACTTTTTGCTGAGCGGTTAACAATTCTTGAAAAAGAATTACATGACGAGCTTTTGGATCAAGTCGAATTCGAAGCATTAAAGAAAGAATTAGAGATAAATCTACTTCAGGACATGCAACAAAAAGGTGATGACTCCCTTGATGTAGAAATTAAATCAAAAAACGCATTATGGCCTGCTTTTATGACCTTGTGCTTATTGGCTGTTTCCGGTTACCTATATCAACACTTAGGTGCTTATAACGAATTAGCCAATCCTCCTCAAGCAAGCAATCCTCATCAAGGCATGGATCCGGCGCAAATAATGTCGCAACGGGTACAAATGATGGAAGCAAAAGTGCAGGCACAGCCAGACGATAGCCAAGCTTGGTTTAGCCTTGGTCATGCTTACATATCTGCCAACCAATATGATAAAGCCATTGGCGCATTTGATAAGGTAATGGAACTCGTCGGCACGCAAGCTGAACTCCTTGGGCCTAAAGCGACTGCGCTATACTATAAAGCAAATCAGCAGATGTCGCCGGCGATTCAAGCTGTGATTGATCAATCTTTAGCGTTAGACCCACAAGACCCCTCTACACTACTTCTTGTTGGCATGGATGCATTCTTTACCGCTGACTACAACAAAGCTATCAATGCTTGGCAGATGATCTTAGACAGCGATCGTGATGATGTTGATAGAACAGCATTAATGAATGCAATTGAATCTGCAAACATGCGCCTTAATGAAGGTTCGGCAATGCCTAATGGTGATTCAACTCAAAAGCCAGTAGTTACGAGCAATGCGAAGACAGTCGCAATTGAAGTTTCTATTGCTCCAGAATTAGCAGACAAAGTGGCCGATAGCGATACTGTGTTTATTTTCGCACGAGCAACGCAAGGTCCAAAAGTACCGTTAGCTGCAACTAAAATCAGTGCTAGCAGTTTACCTGCAACAATCACATTAGATGATAGTACTTCAATGGGTGGCGATGTCACACTGAGCTCAGTACAAGAAGTCGAAATAATTGCGGTACTGTCAAAAAATGGCAGCGTGAAACCGCAACCTGGAGACCTAAAGGGTACCATTAAAGCCATTAAAGTGGGTGATAATGCTGCACTAACTCTGGATACCTTAGTGCAATAGTATTGTGTAATATTAGTGATGTTCTCAGTTAGCATCACTGAAATTAACCCATAAAAAAACCGGCTATAAAAGCCGGTTTTTTGATTTAGTTGAAAACTACTTAGACATAAACTGAATTGCGTTTTTGTAATCTTCATCGGTACAGTCAGTACACATACCACCTGGTGGCATTGCGTTTAAACCAGACTTAACCGAACCAACTAAGGCATCTAAACCTTTTGCTAGACGTGGTTCCCATGCCGCAGCATCATGAACTTTAGGCGCTCCGGCCACACCCATGCTGTGACATACTTGACACGCTTTATTGTAAATAGCTTCACCTTCTTGAGCAAATACATTTGCAGACAAAGTTAAGGCAGCTACTGCAGTCATTGCTAACAATTTTTTCATATTCATCGTTCCTAATTGCAAATATACAAAGCTTAACGCTGCCCTTTGATTTAGAAGGCAGACTCATTTTTAGCAACGATAGATTACTACAATTAGCAAAAAAACTCATCTTTTTGTGATAACAATCTCAGCTTAGCCTCTAAATCGAGACAATCTGTGTAGTTCAGGTAATATATTAGTAATCGATGAAAAAGTTCAAACTAAATTCATAATTTTGGAACCATATCAAATTGCTAGCACTTAATCAGTGACAAAGCTAAACCGATAAAAGTGTTTGTGTTAATATCTTTTCGAATTCATCCTCAAGTAAAATAAGAGGGATAAGTGACCATATCAAACCAATCACAAGTGCTATTAAGTGCCAACGAATTAACCTGTATTAGGGAAGAGCGCATTCTATTTGATGGACTGAGTTTTAATATCAATGCAGGGGATATTGTCCAGGTTGAAGGTCCTAATGGTGCCGGTAAAACCAGTCTTTTGCGTATTATTGCTGGTTTGTCACGTCCCTATGCCGGTGAAGTTGAATATAATGGTGAAAACATCAATCGCTGTAGAGACGAATTTAATCACGACTTACTCTATCTCGGGCATTTAGCGGGTGTGAAAAGCGAGCTAACAGCAGAAGAAAATCTTAACTTCAATTTAAGAATTAGTGGCTATGATAATTTCGATACCACTGAAATTTTGGCGAAAGTCAATTTAACCGGTTTTGAAGAAGCACTAGCAGGTCATTTATCTGCGGGACAACATCGACGTACTGCATTAGCCAGATTACAACACAGTAATTGTAAAATATGGATCCTCGACGAACCTTTTACCGCAATTGATAAAAAAGGTGTAGAAGAATTAGAGCAACTTTTTATTCAACATGCTGAATCGGGTGGATGTGTAATATTAACCACACATCAGGATATGAGCATTATTAGTGATGCCATACTACGTAAAATCACTCTCGACTATCGCTTTGTATAAGGTATTTGAATGAAACGAGGAATCAGTTACACCACAGCATTCATGACGCTTTTGCAACGTGATTTAAGAATTGCCATTAGACATCGAGGTGATATTTTTAACCCGCTGTTATTCTTTATTTTAGTGGTCACTCTTTTTCCTCTAGGAATTGGACCAGAACCTCAAGTGTTGACTAGAGTAGCACCTGGTATTATCTGGGTAGCAGCCTTACTTGCATCTATGCTGTCATTAGAACGTTTATTTAAAGCAGATTACAACGATGGCAGCTTAGAACAAATGCTACTGAGCCCACAACCGTTAGCATTAATGGTTCTGGCCAAAGTTCTAGCACATTGGATACTTACTGGTGTGCCATTAATTCTAGTCGCACCATTACTCGCTGTACTGTTGCATTTAGAAGACAATAGTTACGGTGCATTGATGTCGACTTTAGCATTAGGTACACCGATATTGTCGTTACTTGGTGCGATAGGTGTTGCACTGACTGTAGGACTTCGAAAAGGAGGAGTCCTGCTAAGTTTACTTATTCTACCTTTATATATACCTGTACTTATTTTTGCCACTAGTGCGATTGATGCTGCAGGACTGAATATGGCTTATGATGGTCAACTTGCGATTCTTGCCGCAATGTTGGTCGGTTCTTTAATCTTGGCACCTTTCGCAATTGGCGCCTCTTTACGTGTGAGCACAAACTAATGTGGAAATGGTTACATTCTTACGCAGACCCTGAACGGGCATATAAACTGTCAGGCACTTTGTTGCCTTGGTTTAGTATTCTAGCAATATTACTCGTTGGAACAGGCAGTATTTGGGGTTTATTATTTGCCCCGACAGATTACCAACAAGGTGACAGTTACCGAATCATCTTTATCCATGTACCTGCTGCATCGATGTCAATGGCTGCATATATGGGTATGGCAGTAGCTTCATTTATTGGCTTAGTTTGGCAAATAAAATCGGCAGACTGGGCCGCGGCAGCTATCGCACCTATTGGTGCAGTCATTACCTTTATTGCCTTACTAACAGGTGCTGCATGGGGTAAACCTATGTGGGGAACTTGGTGGGTATGGGATGCACGCTTAACCTCTGAACTGGTATTACTGTTTCTCTACCTTGGGGTTATATCACTGTATGCATCATTTGAAGATAAAGTCCTCGCGGCTAGAGCTTCTGGAATTCTGGCGATTGTCGGCGTAATTAATATACCCATTATTAAATATTCCGTTGATTGGTGGAGTAGTTTACATCAGCCATCAACCATTAGAATCACAGAAGAATCGACGATGTCGACCGATATGTTATACCCACTGTTAATTAATATTTTCGGGTTTGGGATGATGATTGGAGCGATAACCTTGATCCGCTATAGAACAGAGATCCTTGCTCGCAATGGCATGCGCCCTTGGGTGAGAGACTTAGCAACCGCAGAGGAGGCAAAATAATGCAATTTGATTCATTTAAAGATTTTCTTGATATGGGCGGTTACGCATTTTATGTTTGGCTATCCTATGGTGTAACGTTCGGCTGTCTAGCCACATTAATAACCCTGAGTATCAGACAAAAACGTAAAGTCCTGATCGAAATTGCTAAAAAGATAACGCGTGAACAACGCCTGAAAGAAACAAGAGGTAATAACCGTGAATCCAAGACGTAAAAAGAGATTAACCCTTGCCGTTGCATTGATTGCGGGCGTTGCTGCTGTTGCATCATTACTATTGTACGCACTAAATTCAAATTTGAATTTATTCTATACACCGTATGAAATTACTCACGGTAAAAACGATACGGGTGTAAAGCCAGAGCTTGGACAACGTATCCGAATCGGTGGCATGGTAACAATGGGATCGATGAAACGCGATCCAGACAGCTTACACGTTGAATTTGCTGTACATGATTCAGCGGGTGGGACTGTATCCGTTACATACGACGATTTATTACCAGACTTATTTAGAGAAGGTCAAGGTATCGTTGCCCAGGGTGTACTGGTTGAGTCAGGAAAACTAGAGGCCACTGAAGTACTCGCTAAGCATGATGAAAATTACATGCCACCTGAAGTTGCTGAAGCTATGGGTCAAACGCATGAAAAACCGACCTATAATCAAAAAGCTCTTGAAGATAAATAAAGTCTATTTGTAATAAAAAGCCTCTTCGGAGGCTTTTTTTATGAATAAAATTTCAATTGTTATCGACAGATAATTGCTATTATTATAGCTACTCATTACGGAGAGAATAGTTTGAACATAGGTTTATAACCTATTGTCGGTTTTACATTAAGATTTTCAGCAAGGATAAAAAACAATGGTGTGACGGTGCAAAAAACCATTATATCCATTTAAGGTAAAATACTGGCTTAACTGAAAATGTTGTGTCTCTATTAAAAGTCTGATTATTTTCGACGTACTGAACAATGCCAGTCAAAGTAAGTCATACCTATAATGAAAGCCTATCGA
Source organism: Shewanella sp. TB7-MNA-CIBAN-0143 (assembly GCF_040310065.1). Classification (NCBI taxonomy): domain Bacteria; kingdom Pseudomonadati; phylum Pseudomonadota; class Gammaproteobacteria; order Alteromonadales; family Shewanellaceae; genus Shewanella; species Shewanella sp. TB7-MNA-CIBAN-0143. The sequence goes on along the minus strand of NZ_JBEOPL010000030.1, from coordinate 37,024 downwards.
ATTATGAACAACTCTGGTTTCAATAAAACCCTTCTTTTTATTGTGTTTCCAGTTTTGATTCAATGATTTTGAACCACAGCACAACGGCTTTAACCTATAGACTAATCCATATTTTCTATTTTTGGCATCAGCTCAATAATGCCAAATAACCTCAATTCAGGTTAATAAGTGAGATAGGTAAGGCAAAATGACAATATTCGGCCTATTTCATATCAAACTTGTCATTTTTTTAACTAGGCGCAGAGGTGCGGCATTACTAGCCTATTGCAAATAATGCAATACAGTTGGCAATACAAAGGAGAATTTGATGACCATTTATGATTCCAAGCTGATGCCAAATAGATAATAGTTAGTTATGGTAAGACCTATGTGGCATGTCTACACGCCACGGTTAACAATAATGGCATCATATAACCTAGTCATTGAGTATAACTTCAAAGTACGTTAATCAAGTCGAATACGCAGCCTTAACGTGATGTTAAGTAACAGATCCAGCATTGCATTCCCGCCGTCAGCCATATTCCTACATCAGTAAAATATTACACATACAGTAATTGATTCGACCAACTCTGTTGAAGGTTCGTCTGCAACTCAAAACCTGTGAGTATTAGCTTAAATGGAATAGCCATTGTTGCAACATAAGAACAACTTTAGCGTCTTGTACTTGGTATTATCGACTTAAGCTTAGGCATGGTTAACGTTGCTAATATGTCCTTAATACAAACACAATAATACGATTTTACTAAACAGAGCTGCACGACACATATCGGATCAGAGAATCAAGAAAATGAGTATTGGGTTCATCTCGTTGACCGAGCTGAGAGCGATTGTGAAAATAATCAGATAGAAGATTACGCATAAATAGTAGACATTTACCAAGTTGTACAATAAATGGATATGGATTGCAGCTAAAAAGATATGATGTTTGAAACAAAGTCGAAGTTAAAAAAAGATAAAAAAAAACCGAGCCTAGGCTCGGTTTTTCGGTGAGTAATTAATTACTCAGCAGCTTCAACTTCAACAGCTTCAGCAGCTTCAGGACGACCTACTAACTCGATGTAAGCCATTGGGGCTTTATCACCGGTACGTAGACCGCACTTAAGAATACGAGTGTAACCACCAGGACGTTCCTGGAAGCGTGGACCCAATTCAGTAAATAACTTACCTACAACTTCAGCGTCGCGGGTACGAGCGAAAGCTAAACGGCGATTTGCAACGCTGTCAACTTTAGCAAGTGTTATTAGAGGTTCAACAACGCGACGCAGTTCTTTCGCTTTAGCTACAGTTGTCTTGATAATCTCATGACGAACTATTGAACAAGCCATGTTACGGAACATAGCTTGGCGATGACTGCTGTTGCGGTTTAGTTGACGACCACTCTTACGATGGCGCATGACCTAATCCTTATAACCTAAATCTGTACTAACCTGAGACTTATAGGTCGTCAGCTAAACTAGCCGGAGGCCAGTTTTCTAGACGCATACCTAACGACAGTCCGCGAGACGCTAAAACATCCTTAATTTCAGTAAGAGATTTCTTACCTAAGTTAGGGGTCTTAAGCAACTCAACTTCAGTGCGTTGTACCAGATCTCCGATGTAATGAATCGCTTCGGCTTTTAAACAGTTAGCCGAACGTACAGTTAGCTCTAAATCGTCGACAGGACGCAGCAAAATCGGATCGAACTCCGGTTTCTCTTCTACAACAGCCTGCTCAGTAACATCACGTAGTTCAACAAACGCATCTAGCTGTTCAGCTAAAATTGTTGCAGAACGACGAATTGCTTCCTCAGGATCGATAGTACCGTTTGTGGTCATATCTATCACAAGTTTGTCTAAGTCAGTACGCTGTTCCACACGAGCGGCTTCAACATTATAAGCAATGCGAGCAACAGGTGAAAAAGAAGCATCAACCAGCAAACGACCGATTGGGCGATCATCGTCTTCAGTCTGTGCACGAGCCGAAGCTGGCACATAACCACGACCACGCTCAACGCGGATACGCATGCTGATATCATTGTTACCAGTCAAGTGACAGATAACATGATCAGGATTCACGATGGTAACATCACCATCATGTGTGATATCTGCTGCTGTAACAGGGCCTGTGCCGGACTTGCTTAATGTAAGCAAAGCCTCGTCTTTACCCTCGATGGTCACTGCTAATCCCTTAAGATTAAGCAATATCTCAAGGATATCTTCTTGTACGCCTTCCTTACTGCTGTATTCATGCAGTACGCCGTCAATTTCGACTTCAGTAACTGCACAGCCAGGCATAGACGACAATAGGATGCGACGCAACGCGTTACCTAAGGTATGGCCAAAACCACGTTCTAGTGGCTCTAGTGTAACTTTGGCGCGAGTTGAATTAACCTGCTCAATATCAACGAGACGCGGTTTAAGAAATTCTGTAACAGAACCCTGCATTGTGTCCTCTCTTGTTTGTTAGCTTTACTTAGAGTAAAGCTCGACGATCAGCTGTTCGTTAATATCCGCAGACAAATCGCTACGTTCTGGAACGCGCTTGAAAGCACCTTCCATTTTCGCATTGTCGACTTCTACCCATGTAGGCTTTTCGCGTTGACCAGCCACTTCTAAAGCCGCTTTAATACGAGCTTGAGTACGTGACTTTTCACGGATGCTTACAACATCATTCGCAGACACTTTGAATGACGGAATGTTAACAACACGACCGTTAACCATAACAGATTTATGGCTTACTAGCTGACGTGATTCTGCACGAGTAGAACCGAAACCCATACGATAAACGACGTTATCTAGGCGGACTTCTAAAAGTTGCAAAAGGTTTTCACCAGTATTGCCTTTTAGACGTGCAGCTTCTTTGTAGTAGTTACGGAATTGCTTTTCTAGCACACCATAAATACGACGAACTTTTTGTTTCTCGCGTAACTGAATACCATACTCAGACAAACGTGGCTTACGTGCGCCATGTTGTCCAGGTGCAGTTTCTAGCTTACACTTCGAATCGATTGCTCTCACACCGCTTTTTAGGAAAAGGTCTGTACCTTCTCTGCGGCTGAGCTTGAGCTTGGGACCCAAGTATCTTGCCATGATCTTTCTCCAACTATCCTATATACGCAGTGTTATACACGACGCTTTTTAGGTGGACGACAGCCATTATGAGGGATAGGCGTCACATCGGTAATGTTGGTAATTTTATAACCAACAGCGTTCAGCGCACGAATGGCTGATTCACGACCTGGACCAGGACCCTTCACGAAAACTTCAAGGTTTTTAACACCGTAGTCTTGAGCAGCAATACCTGCACGCTCAGCAGCAACCTGCGCAGCGAATGGTGTTGATTTACGTGAACCACGGAAACCAGAACCACCTGAGGTAGCCCATGACAACGCATTACCTTGACGATCCGTAATGGTGACAATTGTGTTGTTGAAAGACGCATGGATATGAGCCATGCCATCTGCAACCTGTTTACGTACGCGCTTACGCGGAGAACGTGACGGAACTTTAGCCATTTTGGTTTACCTTCCCGTTACTTTCTTATTGGCTTACGTGGACCTTTACGCGTACGCGCATTGGTCTTAGTACGTTGCCCACGAAGGGGCAGGCTACGACGATGGCGGAGACCACGATAACAACCAAGATCCATAAGACGCTTGATGTTCATTGAAATCTCACGACGCAAGTCACCTTCTACAGTGTATTTGGCGACTTCTTCGCGTAGGATATCTATTTGAGCTTCGCTCAATTCCTTGATCTTAGCATCTTCAGCAATTGAAGTAGATGCGCAGATTGCTCTAGCGCGTGTACGTCCAATACCAAAAATAGCAGTCAACGCAATGACTGTATGCTTTTGATCAGGAATGTTAATGCCAGCGATACGGGCCACTATGCACTCCTTAAAGTTAAAGGCCATCTGCGAAAAGCCCGAAAGGATACTCGACAGACGACAGATTTGCAAACAATATTTTGGTCAGCCCATTATTGAGCTGACCAAACTTCTTTCTTAGCCTTGACGCTGTTTGTGTTTTGGTTCAACACATATAACGCGTACAACACCACTACGCTTGACGATCTTGCAATTACGGCAGATCTTCTTCACGGAAGCTCGAACTTTCATTTCATCACTCCGTAAAAGCAATCTTATTTTCCAAAGCGGTCTAAATTGGCTTTGTTAACAAGATTAGCTTTCTTCATCACAGACTCATATTGATGGGACATCATATGGGTCTGAACCTGAGCCATGAAGTCCATGATTACGACTACTATAATTAGTAGCGAAGTACCGCCAAAATAGAACTGTACTTTCCACGCAATTAACATGAACTCCGGAATTAAGCAGATAAAGGTAATATACAACGCACCCGCTAAGGTTAAACGTGTCATTACTTTATCAATGTAACGCGAAGTCTGTTCTCCGGGACGGATCCCAGGAATGAATGCACCACTCTTTTTCAAGTTATCTGCTGTTTCACGAGGGTTAAAAACCAACGCAGTATAGAAGAAACAGAAAAAGATGATTGCTGTCGCATACAATAATGAATACAGCGGTTGTCCTGGTGACACAGCTAAAGCGAAATCGCTTAACCATGACATAGACTCATTTTGTCCAAACCACTGAGCCAGTGTACCTGGAAACAAAATAATGCTGGAAGCAAAGATTGGTGGAATCACACCTGCCATATTTATTTTTAAAGGTAAATGTGTGCTTTGCGCTGCAAAAACCTTACGGCCTTGTTGACGTTTAGCGTAGTTAACGACGATACGACGTTGACCACGTTCCACAAATACCACTAAATAAGTTACAGCAAATACAATCACTGCGAGCAACAGTAGTACTAATACATTCATGTCACCTTGACGCGCCTGCTCAGCCGTTGAGCCGATGGCCGATGGTAGACCAGCAACAATACCTGCGAAAATTAAAATCGAGATACCATTACCAATACCACGTTCGGTAATTTGCTCACCTAGCCACATAAGGAACATTGTTCCTGTTACTAAGCTCACAACTGCAACAAAGTAGAAACCAAATCCGGGATTGGCCACAAGACCAGGCATCAGATTTGGTAAACCCGTTGCAATACCGACAGATTGCAGCGTACCCAACACGAGTGTGCCATATCTAGTATATTGACTGATTTTCTTACGTCCTGATTCGCCTTCCTTTTTCAATTCAGCGAGTGCAGGATGCACAACAGTCAATAACTGCATAATGATAGATGCCGAAATATACGGCATAATACCCAATGCGAAGATAGAAGCACGCTCTAAGGCACCACCCGAGAACATGTTAAACATGCCAAGGATGGTATCTTTTTGCTGAGCAAAAAGCTCTGCCAATACAGCTGCGTCAATACCAGGAATTGGCACGAACGAACCGGCTCTAAAGACGATAATCGCACCAATCACGAACAGAAGACGAGTTTTCAGTTCAGATAAACCGCCTTTCGCGCTTTTTAAATCAAGTCCTGGTTTTGCCATCGACGTATTATTCCTCGATCTTGCCACCGGCAGCTTCAATAGCTGCACGAGCACCTTTGGTTACCTTGAGACCTTTTACAGTCACTGGGCGGTCAATGGTACCTGAAAGAACGATTTTCGCAAACTGGATGTTGCGAGTAATAACGTTCGCATCTTTCAGTGCATTCAAATCGACAACATCACCGTTAACTTTTGCTAGTTCGAGTAAACGAACTTCAGCTGTTACCAAAGCGCGACGCGAAGTAAAGCCAAACTTAGGTAAACGAATCTTAAGTGGCATTTGACCACCTTCGAAACCGACGCGAACACCGCCGCCTGAACGAGACTTCTGACCTTTATGGCCACGTCCCGCTGTTTTACCTAAACCTGAACCGATACCACGGCCTACACGCTTAGGAGCAGATTTAGAACCTGCTGCTGGAGATAGAGTATTTAGACGCATTATCCTAATTCCTCCACCGAAACCATGTAGTACACCTTATTAATCATACCGCGAACTGAAGGTGTATCTTCAACTTCAACAGTGTGATTAATACGGCGTAGGCCTAAACCGGTTAAGGTTGCACGGTGTTTTGGTAAACGACCAATGCTGCTTTTAGTCTGTGTGACTTTTAAAGTTTTAGTAGCCATGGTGCATTACCCCCGAATCTCATCAACATTCAGGCCACGTTTTGCTGCGATTTGAGCTGGTGACTTCATGTGCACCAACGCATCGACAGTTGCGCGAACGATGTTGATCGGGTTAGTAGAACCGTATGCTTTTGACAGAACGTTATGAACGCCTGCTACTTCCAATACGGCACGCATTGCGCCACCGGCAATAATACCGGTACCCTGTGATGCTGGTTGCATATAAACTTTTGAACCAGTATGGCGACCTTTAACTGGATGATGCAAAGTACCTGCATTCAACTCCACTGTTACCATATTACGACGGGCTTTTTCCATTGCTTTTTGAATAGCAGCTGGAACTTCACGCGCTTTACCATAGCCATAGCCAATCTTACCGTTACCGTCACCCACTACTGTTAGTGCTGTGAAGCTAAAGATACGACCGCCCTTAACTACTTTAGAAACACGATTAACTGCAATCAATTTCTCTTGCAGATCGTCTTTTTGCTGAGCTTCTAATTTAGCCATTTTTATAACCCCTTAGAACTTCAGGCCAGCTTCACGAGCGGCATCTGCTAGTGCAGCTACACGACCATGATACTTGAAACCAGAACGGTCGAACGCAACTGTTGCTACGCCCTTCTCGATCGCACGCTCAGCAACAATTTTACCTACTGCTTTAGCCGCATCAACGTTACCGGTACTCTTTAGTAGCTCTTTAACCGCTTTTTCAACGGTTGAAGCAACTGCCAACACCTGAGCTTCAGGATTGATCACCTGAGCATAAATGTGACGCGGTGTACGATGTACAACCAGACGATTCACGCCCAGCTCTTGGATCTTCTTACGTGCACGTAACGCGCGACGTAAGCGAGATGTTTTCTTATCCATATCGCGTTACCTACTTCTTCTTAGCCTCTTTACGGCGTACTATTTCGTCATCATAACGAACACCTTTGCCTTTATAAGGCTCTGGTGGACGATATCCGCGAATTTCAGCAGCAACCTGACCAACAACTTGTTTATCAACGCCCGAAAGCACGATTTCAGTTTGGCTAGGACACTCTGCAGTAACGCCTGCGGGCAGTTTGTGTACTAATGGATGTGAGAAGCCTAATGTTAAATCTAAGTCACTACCAGCAATCTTTGCACGGTAACCTACACCAACTAATTTAAGTTTTTTCACAAAACCTTGAGATACACCAACAACCATGTTGTTTACTAGTGCACGTGCAGTACCAGCCTGTGCCCAAGCGTTAGAAACGCCATCGACAGGAAGAAACTTTACTTGTGCATCTTCGATAACAACATTTACCGCATTGTTGATTACTCGAGTCAGACTTCCTTTACTGCCTTTAACAGTTAAGGTCTGTTCGTTTAAAGTCACCTCTACGCCAGCAGGAACAGTGACTGGTGCTTTTGCAACACGAGACATTTCTAGCTCCTTACGCTACGTAGCAGATAACCTCGCCACCCGTGCCATTTTGGCGGGCGGCGCGATCAGTCATCAAGCCTTGAGAAGTGGACACAATTGCGATACCCAGACCGCCCATCACCTTTGGTAACTCGTCTTTACCTTTGTAAATACGAAGACCAGGGCGACTTACACGCTGGATAGTCTCAACGACTGGTTTGCCTTGAAAGTACTTTAACGTAATTTCTAATTCAGGCTTAGCTTCATCTGCTACGGCGTATTCAGTAATGAAACCTTCATCTTTAAGTAATTTCGCAATTGCTACTTTTAACTTAGCTGAAGGCATCTTAACAGATACGTGGTTAGCAGCTTGGCCGTTACGAATACGGGTTAACATATCCGCAATAGGATCTTGCATGCTCATATTAGCTTACTCCGTGACAAGTGCTTACCAGCTGGCCTTACGCAGACCAGGAACTTCACCACGCATGGTTGCTTCACGTAATTTAATACGGCTTAAGCCGAATTTACGTAGAAAACCATGTGGGCGACCAGTTTGATTACAGCGGTTGCGTTGACGCGCAGCGCTAGAATCACGTGGTAGAGCTTGTAACTTAAGTACGGCATCCCAGCGATCTTCTTCAGAAGTTGCAGGGCTGCTGATTATAGCCTTAAGTGCTAAACGCTTTTCAGCATATTTAGCTACGAGCTGCGCACGTTTTGCTTCACGTGCTTTCATAGATGTTTTTGCCATTATGCTACCCTTATTTCTTGAATGGGAAGTTAAAAGCGTCTAACAAAGCACGACCTTCTTCATCATTCTTCGCAGTAGTAGTGATAACAATATCCATACCACGAATTTTATCGATTTTATCATAATCGATTTCTGGGAAGATGATCTGCTCACGCACGCCCATTGCGTAATTACCACGGCCGTCAAACGCTTTAGCGCTTAAGCCTCGGAAATCACGAATACGTGGTATTGCAATGTCAACTAAACGCTCTAAAAATTCCCACATACGCTCACCGCGTAGGGTAACTTTACAGCCAATAGGGTAGCCTTCACGGATTTTAAAACCAGCAACTGATTTACGAGCAACAGTTACAATTGGCTTCTGGCCAGCGATTGCAGTCATGTCACGGAGCGCATGCTCCATAACTTTCTTATCTGCAACAGCTTCGCCCACACCCATGTTTAGGGTGATTTTTTCAATCCGAGGGACTTGCATGACACTGCTGTAGCCGAACTTTTTAGCTAGTTCAGCAACTACAGTCTCTTGATATTTATCATGCAGTTTCGCCATCGTTTACTCCAAATTACTTAACGAGTTCGCTGTTCGATTTAAAGAAACGGACTTTTTTGCCGTCTTCAAATCGGAAACCAACACGATCTGCCTTGCCTGTGGCTTGGTTAAAGATCGCAACGTTTGATGCTTGCATCGGTGCTTCTTTCTCGATAACGCCGCCAGTCACACCCAATTGAGGGTTAGGTTTCTGGTGCTTTTTAACAAGATTAAAGCCTTCAACAATTAACTTACCAGTAGGTAGAACTTGAGAAACCTTACCGCGGCTACCCTTGTCTTTACCTGCTAATATAATTACTTCGTCTTCACGACGGATTTTAGCTGCCATTTGAAGCTCCTTACAGTACTTCTGGTGCCAGCGAGACAATTTTCATGAATTTATCATTACGCAATTCACGTGTCACTGGGCCAAAGATACGAGTACCAATCGGTGCAAGGTTTGCGTTAAGCAATACCGCTGCATTCCGATCGAAGCGAATGACAGAACCGTCTGGACGACGTACGCCTTTCTTAGTACGGACTACCACCGCGTTATATACATCACCTTTCTTCGCTTTAGCGCGAGGAATCGCTTCTTTAACAGAAACTTTGATAATGTCGCCGATACCGGCATAACGACGATGAGAGCCACCCAAGACCTTAATACACTGAACTCTGCGTGCGCCGCTGTTACATGCGACGTCTAGAGTCGATTGCATTTGGATCATTTCAAGTGCTCCGCTATCGTTACTACACAATCCCACTATGGGAGTATATTTGAACCAAATTCAAGTAATAATTTACTCAAAATTGGCGCGCAAGTATAACACACATTTTTGGAATGCATAGCAAAAAAAACAAACGGCCCCAAATACTGGGGCCGTTTACGTTAACCTAATCGAGATTAGGCTTTTGTTACTACTTCAGCTAGTGTCCAAGACTTAGTCTTAGATAGAGGACGACACTGGCTAATAGCCACGAAATCCCCTTCATTACACTGATTAGTTTCGTCATGTGCATGGATCTTAGTTGTACGCTTAATGTACTTCCCATAAATAGGATGTTTCACTTGGCGCTCAATAGCAACAGTAATAGACTTATCCATTTTGTTGCTAATTACTTTACCTTGCAAAGTACGGGCTTTATCAGACATTACACACCTGCCTTAGAAGTAATAATGGTCTTAACACGTGCAATGTTACGACGCACTAGTTTCAACTGATTCGTTTGAGTCAACTGACCAGTAGCGTGTTGCATACGCAGGTTAAACTGCTCACGCAGCAGACCAAGTAATTCAGCGTTAAGTTCTTCAACGCTCTTTTCTCTTAGTTCGCTCGCTTTCATTACATCACCGTCTTAGTTACGAAGGTAGTCTTCAGAGGAAGTTTGGCAGAAGCCAAAGCGAAGGCTTCACGAGCCAACGACTCAGGAACACCATCCATCTCGTAAAGAACCTTACCAGGTTGAATCTGACATACCCAGTATTCAACGTTACCTTTACCTTTACCCATACGCACTTCAAGAGGCTTAGAGGTAATTGGCTTGTCAGGGAAAACTCGAATCCAAATTTGTCCTTGACGTTTAACATGACGTGTCATGGCACGACGTGCAGATTCAATTTGACGTGCAGTTAAACGGCCACGGCCGACTGCTTTCAAACCGAAAGTACCAAAGCTAACTTCAGTACCGTTCGCTAGACCACGGTTGCGGCCCTTGAACATCTTGCGAAACTTCATACGTTTAGGTTGCAGCATAAAAGTTTCTCCTATTTACCACGAGGCTTACGCTTAGGTTGCTGCTTAGGCTCTTCAATAGCAGGTACTAAACCGTCTAGAACTTCGCCTTTGAAGATCCAAACTTTAATACCAATCACACCGTATTGAGTGTGACTTTCTGCGGTTGAATAGTCGATATCAGCACGCAAAGTATGCAAAGGTACACGACCTTCACGATACCATTCTGCACGCGCAATTTCAGCGCCGCCTAAACGGCCGCTCACTTGAACTTTGATACCTTGAGCACCAATGCGCATTGCGTTTTGTACTGCGCGCTTCATAGCACGACGGAACATAACACGACGCTCTAACTGCTGAGCAATAGAGTCAGCAACGAGCTTAGCGTCTAATTCAGGCTTACGGATCTCAGCGATGTTGATTTGAGCAGTAGTACCAGTGATTTTAGACACATAGGCACGTAATACTTCAACGTCTTCACCTTTCTTACCAATCACAATACCTGGACGGGCAGTGTGAATAGTAACGCGGATGCTTTTCGCTGGGCGTTCAATAACAATCTTAGATACTGATGCGGCTTTTAACTTTTCAGTTAAATATTGACGCACTTCCCAGTCGCTGTTCAGATTATTTGCATAGTCTGACTTATCTGCGTACCAGGTAGAGATCCAAGGCTTAGTGATACCCAGACGGATACCATTAGGATGTACTTTCTGTCCCATTGCTCTCTTCTCCTAGCGATCTGCTACAACCACAGTGATGTGACTGGTACGCTTCATGATACGATCAGCGCGGCCTTTAGCACGTGGCATGATACGCTTCATTGTTGGGCCTTCATCTACGAAGACGGCTCCAACTTTAAGCTCATCAATGTCAGCACCTTCGTTGTGTTCGGCGTTTGCGATAGCTGAGTCAAGTACTTTTTTTACTAGTACGGCGGCTTTCTTGGGGCTGAATGTCAAAATCTCGAGTGCCTTAGAAACAGGCAATCCGCGAATTTGATCAGCAACTAGACGGGCCTTCTGCGCAGACGTACGAGCAAAACGATGTTTAGCTAAAACTTCCATCTTATTCCTCCCGTATTAACGCTTCTTCGCTTTCTTATCTGCAGCATGGCCGCGATAAGTGCGAGTTGGTGAAAATTCACCAAGCTTGTGGCCGATCATTTCGTCAGTTACGAACACAGGTACGTGCTGACGACCATTATGGACAGCGATGGTCAACCCAATCATATTAGGGATGATCATTGAGCGACGAGACCAAGTCTTAATTGGCTTTTTGTCTCCCGCTTCCATCGCTTTCTCTACCTTCTTCAGCAAGTGCAGGTCAATGAAGGGACCTTTCTTGAGAGAACGTGGCATGGCGAATCCTCTTACTATTTATTACGACGACGTACGATGTACTTATCAGTGCGCTTGTTGCTACGAGTTTTATAACCCTTAGTCGGCACACCCCATGGACTCACTGGATGACGTCCACCAGAAGTACGGCCTTCACCACCACCATGTGGATGGTCTACTGGGTTCATTGCAACACCTCGAACTGTAGGGCGTACGCCTCTCCAGCGCTTAGCACCTGCTTTGCCTAACTGGCGTAGCATGTGCTCGGCATTACCAACTTCACCAAATGTCGCGCGGCAATCTACTGGAACTTTACGCATTTCGCCAGAGCGAAGACGTAGAGTTGCATAAGCACCATCACGAGCAACAACTTGTACATAAGCACCAGCTGAACGTGCGATTTGAGCGCCTTTACCAGGCTTCATTTCGACAGCGTGTACAACACTACCTACTGGAATGTTGCGTAACGGTCTAGCGTTACCAGTCTTGATTTCTGCATCCAAGCCAGATTGGATTGGGTCGCCAGCTTTCATGCCTTTTGCAGCAAGAATATAACGACGCTCACCATCTGCATACAGTACTAGCGCGATGTGCGCTGTACGGTTTGGATCGTATTCAAGACGTTCAACTTTCGCAGGGATACCATCTTTGTTGCGTTTAAAGTCAACAATACGATAGTGCTGCTTATGTCCACCACCTACGTGGCGTACAGTGATACGGCCAGTATTATTACGGCCACCACTTTTAGTTTTTTTCGCCAACAGGCCAGCAAAAGGTTTACCCTTATGCAGGTCCGTATTCACCACTTTAACTACGTGGCGACGACCTGGAGAGGTTGGCTTACACTTAATAACTGCCATGATAATTCTCCTTTGCTTATTCAGCGCCGCCGACGAAATCGATTTCAGCACCAGCAGCTAAAGTAACATAAGCTTTTTTCCAATCGATACGACGACCTACACGGCCACCGGTACGCTTGGTTTTGCCTTTATTAACTAAAGTGCGAACAGAATCAACTTCAACTTCAAATAGCTTCGCTACTGCAGCTTTAATCTCTGCTTTAGTTGCATCGATGGCTACGCGGAAAACTACAGTGTTGTTTTTCTCAGCAAGCACAGTACTCTTTTCAGAGATATGTGGACCAAGAATAACTTTTAGCAAACGTTCTTCGCGGATCATGCTAGCATCTCCTCGATTTGCTTCACTGCATCAGCAGTAACAAGAACAGTGTTGAACGCAATTAGACTAACTGGGTCAAGACCCGCTACGTCACGCACGTCAACTTTGTATAAGTTGCGAGCTGCTAAGAATAAATTCTCATCAACTTCAGCTGTAACAATTAGAACATCTTCTAAGTTCATTGCTTTTAATTTAGCTTTCAGCTCTTTAGTTTTAGGAGCTTCAACACCAAACGATTCAACAACAACTAGACGCTCTTGACGTACCAATTCAGAGAATATGCTCTTTAGAGCACCACGGTACATCTTCTTGTTAACTTTTTGGCTGTGATCTTGTGTTTTAGCAGCGAATGTTACGCCACCGCCACGCCAGATTGGGCCTTTAACACTACCGGCACGAGCGCGGCCTGTGCCTTTCTGGCGCCAAGGCTTTTTGCCTGAGCCAGTTACTTCCGCACGAGTCTTTTGAGCACGAGTGCCCTGACGCGCGTTTGCAGCATATGCTACAACTACCTGATGAACCAATGCCTCGTTAAAGTCACGGCCGAAGGTAGTTTCGGAAACTTCAAGAGCGCTCTGGGCGTCTTTCAATACCAATTCCATTACTATCTCCTCAGACCTTAAGCTTTAACTGCTGGCTTGATAATCAAGTCACCATTGGTAGCGCCTGGAACTGCGCCGCGTACTAACAACAAGTTACGCTCTGCATCAACACGTACTACGTGTAGATTTTGAGTTGTTACTTGCTCAGCACCCATATGGCCTGACATTTTCTTGCCTTTGAATACACGACCAGGCGTTTGGTTCTGACCGATAGAACCATTCGAACGGTGTGCCAAAGAGTTACCATGTGTCATATCTTGAGTACGGAAGTTCCAACGCTTAACGCCGCCTTGGAAACCTTTACCCTTTGATTGACCAGTAACATCTACTTTCACTGTCTCAGCGAAAATATCAACATTAATTTCAGCACCAACTTCAATGCCTTCGCCTTCACCATCTGCTAAACGCATTTCCCACAAACCACGACCAGCTTCTACGCCGCCCTTGGCAAAGTGACCTGCTTCTGCTTTAGTGATGCGATTGGCTTTTTTGGTACCAGTAGTCACTTGAAGTGCACGATAACCGTCTGTTTCTAAAGTTTTCACTTGAGTAACGCGGTTGCCTGCAATCTCGATTACTGTTACAGGGATTGACGTACCATCTTCAGTGAAGATGCGAGTCATACCCACTTTACGACCAATAAGACCGATAGCCATCTCTCAAACCTCTTCTAAGGATCTCAATTAACCTAAGCTAATCTGAACGTCGACACCAGCCGCAAGATCTAAACGCATTAATGCGTCTACAGTCTTTTCTGTTGGCTCTACGATGTCAACTAAACGCTTGTGGGTACGAATTTCGTACTGATCACGAGCATCTTTATTAACGTGCGGAGAGATCAAAACGGTATAACGCTCTTTGCGAGTAGGTAGTGGAATTGGACCACGAACCTGCGCGCCTGTACGCTTAGCAGTTTCAACGATTTCCGCTGTAGACTGATCAATTAAACGATGATCAAAGCCTTTCAAGCGGATACGGATTCTTTGGTTCTGCATTGACCAGAGCTCCTAAAATGGACATATAAAAAATCACCCTCTAGCTTCTTCCTAATGGAAAAGCAGAGCGAGATGATTTAACCGTTCGACTCCCAATCGGAGTCGCTGTGAAAATGAGTAACCTACTTGGTTAAACATTATAATTTACGCTGCACTAGTCAGCGAGTGGGCAATTATACAGATCTTCTTTCTAAGATCAAGCCCATTGTGTAAATAGTCTTCTAAAAGTCTTCTTACAATCAACTGCCGCGCATTTTACACATTTTATGTGTTAATGCTACTAATGATTGCTACTTTTTGGAAATAAAAAAGGAAGCCTAAGCTTCCTTTTTCAGTGTTCACTAAACTCGCTATTACGCGATAATTTTAGCTACAACACCTGCACCAACTGTACGGCCACCTTCACGGATAGCGAAACGTAAACCGTCGTCCATCGCGATTGGGTAAATCAGAGTAACGACCATCTTGATGTTATCACCAGGCATAACCATTTCTACGCCTTCTGGTAACTCAATTGTGCCTGTTACGTCTGTTGTACGGAAGAAGAACTGTGGACGGTAGCCTTTGAAGAATGGAGTATGACGTCCGCCTTCTTCTTTTGACAACACGTAAACTTCTGATTCGAAAGTTGTGTGTGGGTTAATTGAACCAGGCTTAGCTAGTACTTGACCACGTTCTACGTCATCACGCTTAGTACCACGTAATAACACACCACAGTTTTCGCCAGCACGACCTTCGTCAAGTAGCTTGCGGAACATTTCTACACCAGTACACGTTGTTTTAGTTGTTGGACGAACACCAACAATTTCAACTTCGTCTGATACGCGAACGATACCACGTTCAACACGACCTGTTACCACTGTACCACGACCTGAGATCGAGAATACGTCTTCGATTGGTAGTAGGAATGGCTTATCGATGTCACGAGCTGGTTCTGGAATATAAGTATCTAGGGCTTCTGCAAGCTCAAGAATTTTTGCTTCCCACTCTGGCTGGCCTTCTAGTGCCTTAAGAGCTGAACCTTGAATTACTGGTAAATCATCACCTGGGAAGTCGTATTCTGAAAGAAGCTCACGCACTTCCATTTCTACTAATTCTAGTAATTCTTCGTCATCTACCATGTCACATTTGTTCATGAATACGATGATGAAAGGTACGCCTACTTGACGTGAAAGCAGGATGTGCTCACGAGTCTGTGGCATTGGGCCGTCTGTAGCAGCAACTACTAAGATTGCGCCGTCCATCTGTGCAGCACCGGTAATCATGTTTTTAACATAATCCGCGTGACCTGGACAATCTACGTGTGCGTAGTGACGAATTGGTGTGTCATATTCGATGTGAGAAGTATTAATTGTAATACCGCGCTCACGCTCTTCTGGAGCGTTATCGATTTGAGCGAAGTTTTTAACTTCACCACCATAAGTTTTAGACAAAACGGCAGAGATTGCTGCTGTTAAAGTTGTTTTACCATGGTCAACGTGACCAATGGTGCCCACGTTTACGTGAGGCTTAATACGTTCAAATTTAGCTTTTGCCACGATATATTCCTTTCTTTTCAGAAGTGCTCGATTAATTCGAGCAATATAACATTGATGCCGTAACCAATATTAGTTACGAGATTCTATAATCGCTTTTGCAATGTTTTGCGGTGCATCTGCGTACTTCAAAAACTCCATAGAGTATGAGGCACGACCCTGAGATGCAGAGCGCAAATCAGTCGCATAACCAAACATTTCAGATAGAGGCACTACTGCATGGACAAGTTTAACACCTGCGATGCCATCGTCCATACCTTCAATTATGCCACGACGGCGGTTTAAATCACCCACAACATCGCCCATATAATCTTCAGGTGTAGTTACTTCTACTTTCATACAAGGTTCGAGCAACACAGGGGTCGCTTCTAGCGCACCCTTTTTGAAGCCCATAGAACCTGCAATTTTGAACGCCATTTCGTTCGAGTCCACATCATGATATGAACCATCAAACAAACTGACTCTCACATCAAGTACAGGATAGCCGGCTAATACGCCATTCTTCATCTGTTCTTGAATACCTTTGTCAACGGCAGGAATGAATTCACGAGGAACTACACCACCTACAATCTCGTTAACAAATTCGTAGCCCGCACCCTCTTCGAGTGGTTCAATTCTTAACCAAACATGACCAAATTGGCCACGTCCGCCAGATTGACGTACGAATTTACCTTCCACTTCTACTTTAGAACGAATTGTTTCACGGTAAGCAACCTGAGGTTTACCTACGTTACACTCTACACCAAATTCGCGACGCATACGGTCAACGATAATGTCTAGATGCAATTCGCCCATACCAGATATTAGTGTTTGTGCCGACTCTTCATCAGTCTCAACTTTGAATGATGGATCTTCTGCTGCTAATTTTTGCAGCGCAATTCCCATTTTATCTTGGTCTGCTTTTGAACGTGGCTCAACGGCTATGGTAATTACGGGTTCAGGGAAATCCATGCGCTCAAGAATCACTCTGTGATTATTATCGCAAAGAGTATCACCGGTTGTTACATCTTTAAGACCGATAGCAGCTGCAATATCGCCAGCACGTACTTCTTTCAGTTCTGTTCGGTCATTTGCGTGCATTTGCACAATTCGACCTACTCGTTCACGTTTCTGCTTAACAGAATTATAAACACCAGCACCTGATTCAAGTACACCTGAATACACGCGGATAAAGGTCAGTGTACCAACAAATGGATCAGTCGCAATTTTAAATGCTAAAGCCGCAAAAGGGGCATTGTCATCTGGTGGGCGTTTTACTTCATTTTCGCTTTCATCGATACCTGTAATTGCAGGAACATCAATAGGCGCGGGTAAGAAGTCAACTACCGCATCGAGTACCGCTTGCACACCTTTGTTCTTAAATGCAGAACCGCAAGTGGCTAACACGATCTCATTGTTAATTGTGCGCTGACGCAACGCTGTTTTGATCTCGACTTCTGACAACTCACCTTCTTCAAGGTATTTGTTCATCAGTTCATCTGAGGCTTCAGCTGCTGCTTCCACGAGATACTCATGCATTTCTGCAGCTTTTGCCGCTAGATTTGCAGGAATGTCTTCATAAGTGAAGGTCATACCCTGATCTGTTTCAGACCAGTTAATGGCTTTCATCTTAATTAAATCAATAACACCCTTGAAGTTTTCTTCTGTACCAATGTTCAATTGAATCGGCACACAAGTCGCGCCAAGGCGGTTACGAATTTGATTTATTACACGGTCAAAATCTGCACCTGCACGGTCCATCTTATTAACAAACACCAAACGCGGAACGTGGTATTTGTCAGCTTGACGCCATACTGTTTCAGATTGTGGTTCAACGCCTGACGAGCCGCAAAATACTACTACAGCGCCATCGAGTACGCGTAATGAACGCTCGACTTCAATAGTGAAGTCTACGTGACCTGGGGTATCGATGATATTAATTCGGTGTTCAGCGAATTGAGCATCCATTCCGCGCCAAAATGTGGTTACAGCAGCTGAGGTGATAGTAATACCACGCTCTTGCTCTTGTACCATCCAATCTGTCGTGGCGGCGCCGTCATGCACCTCACCGATTTTATGAGACATACCGGTATAGAACAGAACACGTTCTGTTGTGGTAGTTTTACCTGCATCCACATGAGCTACAATACCGATATTACGATAACGCTCAATTGGGGTTGTACGAGCCACTATTTATACCCTCTCAGCTAAAGCTTTTGGCTTTAGCAATATCAACAATATGGAGCGGAACGAAGTCCGCTCCATCATATTACCAACGGTAATGGGCAAAGGCTTTGTTAGCTTCAGCCATGCGATGCACGTCTTCACGCTTCTTAACCGCAGTACCTTTGTTTTCAGACGCATCTAGCATTTCACCTGCTAGACGTAGAGCCATAGATTTTTCACCACGCTTGCGAGCAGCTTCAACTAACCAGCGCATCGCTAGTGCGTTACGACGCACTGGACGAACTTCACATGGTACTTGATAAGTAGAACCACCAACACGACGAGATTTAACTTCGACTGATGGGCGAACGTTATCAAGGGCTGCTTCAAGGATACTTAAATGATTTTCGCTTTTCTTTTCAGCGACAACATCTAGTGCCTTGTAGATAATTTTTTCTGCAGTCGACTTTTTGCCGTCCTGCATAATGACGTTGATGAACTTAGCCAACAACTCACTGTGAAACTTTGGATCTGGTAGGATTTTACGTTGTCCTACAACGCGACGTCTTGGCATATTAATTCTCCGTATGCTTCAGGTATTTCCAAAACTGGAATGTCAAATAAATACTAGCTTGGCCTTACTTAAACGGGATACGTTAAGACTTAGGACGCTTAGCACCGTACTTAGAACGGCCTTGGCGACGTGAAGTCACGCCAGCACAGTCTAATGCGCCACGAACAGTGTGGTAACGCACACCGGGTAAGTCTTTAACACGACCACCACGGATTAGGATTACACTGTGCTCTTGCAAGTTATGGCCTTCACCACCGATATACGAAGTTACTTCGAAACCGTTAGTTAGACGCACACGAGCTACTTTACGTAGTGCAGAGTTAGGTTTTTTAGGTGTTGTAGTGTACACACGAGTACAAACACCACGTTTTTGTGGACACGCATTCAACGCAGGCACATTAGTCTTTTCGACTTTTGGCGAGCGTGGCTTACGTACCAACTGGTTAACAGTTGCCATGTATAGCTCCGAAAGTTGATTTAAGCTCAACAATTAGGTGTGAAAAATCTATATCCCACAATGGTGGGACGCGGAATTTTAGAAAGGTAATGGCTGCCTGTCAAGAAATAGACAACTTTTCGTGCAAATTCCAATAAAAAAGGCGCCATTGGCGCCTTTTTTTAACAAAATACTAACTTAATCTTGGCTACCGGCCAGATTTAGTAGATCTGCTAGGTTCTTTTCAGCTTCGCTTGCGGTTACTGTAGTAGTTTCCACTTTGCCACGAGAGCTTAATACTTTAGCACGTTCTTCGTTACGGGTTTTGTGATAAGCATAACCTGTACCTGCTGGGATCAAACGACCTACGATTACGTTTTCTTTCAAACCACGTAGTGGATCGCTCTTACCGCCAACGGCCGCTTCAGTTAACACACGAGTGGTTTCCTGGAACGATGCAGCAGAGATGAATGATTCAGTTGCCAAAGAAGCTTTGGTAATACCGAGTAATTCACGTTCAAACGTTGCAGGTGTTTTACCTTGAGCGATTAGCTCACGGTTAGCAATCTTCACGCGTGATACTTCTGCTTGCTCACCTTCTAAGAACTCAGTGTCGCCTGTTGAAGTGATTAGACACTTACGTAACATTTGACGAATGATAACTTCGATGTGCTTATCGTTGATCTTAACGCCCTGTAGACGGTAAACGTCCTGTACTTCGTTCACAATGTAGTTTGCTACGTTGTGGATACCACGAAGACGCAAGATGTCATGAGCCGCTTCTGGACCGTCTGCAATAACTTCACCACGTTCGACTTTTTCACCTTCGAACACGTTCAAGTTACGCCACTTAGGGATCATCTCTTCATAATGTTCACTACCATCTGCAGGAGTGATCACTAGACGACGTTTACCCTTAGTTTCCTTACCGAACGAGATCGTTCCAGATATTTCTGCAAGAATTGCAGGCTCTTTTGGTTTACGCGCTTCGAATAGGTCAGCAACACGTGGTAGACCACCGGTGATGTCGCGAGTTTTAGACGATTCTTGTGGAATACGTGCTAATGGGTCACCAACGTTGATTTTCGCGTTATCATCTTTCGATACAATCGCGTTACCCGGTAAGAAGTATTGAGCTGGTACTTCAGTACCAGGGATCATTAAGTCATTACCATCGGCATCAACTAAGCGAATTGCTGGACGCAATTCTTTACCGGCTGAAGTACGCGCACCAACATCGAGCACAACGACAGAAGATAGACCCGTTAACTCATCTGTTTGACGCGTCATAGTGACACCATCAATCATGTCAACGAACTTCACACTACCTGCAACTTCAGAAATAATTGGGTGAGTATGTGGATCCCAGTTAGCGATGATTTCGCCAGCTGCAACTTCACTCTCTTCCAACTTCTCTAAAACTGTACCGTAAGGCACTTTATAACGCTCTTTCTCACGACCTAGCTCATCGATGATGGCTAACTCAGAAGAACGCGATACGATAACGAGCTTACCGTCGATGTTAGAGACATGCTTAGCATTGTGTAACTTCAGAGAACCGGCGTTCTTAACTTGAACGTTGTTTTCTGCAGAAGCTCGAGATGCCGCACCACCAATGTGGAAGGTACGCATGGTTAACTGTGTACCAGGCTCACCGATAGACTGTGCTGCAACAACACCAATAGCTTCACCGTGGTTAATAATATGACCACGCGCCAAGTCACGACCATAACACGCTGCACACACACCGAAGTCTGTGTCACAGGTAATTACAGAACGTACAATCACTTCATCAATACTGTGTTCTTCTAACGTATTACACCATGCTTCATCAAGAAGTGTGTTGCGTGGAGCAAGCACTTCATCAGTACCAGGCTTCATTACGTCAAGAGCAACCACACGACCTAGAACACGTTCACGCAATGGCTCAACAACATCACCACCTTCAATAAGCGGTTTCATTGTAAGACCATGCTCAACACCACAGTCATCTTCGATAACCACTAAGTCTTGTGCAACGTCTACTAAACGACGGGTTAAGTAACCCGAGTTAGCTGTCTTCAATGCTGTATCGGCAAGACCTTTACGCGCACCGTGAGTAGAAATAAAGTACTGAAGTACGTTTAGACCTTCACGGAAGTTAGCCGTAATTGGGGTTTCGATGATTGAGCCATCTGGCTTAGCCATCAAACCACGCATACCCGCTAACTGACGGATCTGTGCAGCACTACCACGAGCGCCCGAGTCAGCCATCATATAGATGCTGTTAAACGAAGCTTGTTGCTCAGGTACGCCATCACGGTTAATCACTGTCTCAGTTGACAGGTTTTCCATCATCGCTTTTGAAACTTTTTCGTTCGCGCTTGCCCAGATATCGATGACTTTGTTGTAACGCTCACCGGCAGTAACAAGACCTGACTGGAACTGCTCTTGAATTTCAAGTACTTCAGCTTCAGCGTCTGCTACTAAGGTGTATTTCTCGTCTGGAATAACCATGTCATCGATACCAACAGAGGCACCAGAAATGGTTGCAAAACGGAAACCTGTATACATCAATTGGTCAGCAAAGATAACGGTATCTTTAAGACCTAGTTGACGATAACAAGTGTTCAACAGCTTAGAAATCTGTTTCTTACCCATGTTTTGGTTAACCAAATCATACGATAAGCCTTCAGGCAAAATTAATGATAAAAGAGCACGACCCACAGTCGTATCAATGATACGAGTTGCTTTCGTTCTTTCGCCATCTTCTGCGATGTTCGTTTCAGTAATACGCACTTTAACGCGAGCATGTAGTTCAGCAACACCAGTAGCGTAAGCTTTTTCTACTTCTGACACATCAGCGAATGCCATACCTTCACCGCGACCGTTAATACATTCACGGCTGGTGTAGTACAAGCCTAATACAACGTCCTGAGACGGAGTAATTACTGGCTCACCGTTAGCTGGTGACAAAATGTTGTTGGTAGACATCATTAGCGCACGAGCTTCTAACTGAGCTTCAAGCGTTAATGGTACGTGAACCGCCATTTGGTCACCGTCGAAGTCGGCGTTGTATGCCGCACAAACTAACGGATGCAATTGAATTGCTTTACCTTCAATCAGTACAGGTTCAAATGCTTGAATACCCAGTCTGTGAAGTGTTGGTGCACGGTTAAGCATTACTGGATGTTCACGAATTACTTCGTCTAACACATCCCATACTTCAGCCTGTTCGCGTTCAACCATTTTCTTAGCAGCTTTAATAGTAGTCGCTAAACCACGCGCTTCTAATTTACCGTAAATGAATGGTTTGAATAGCTCAAGCGCCATCTTCTTAGGAAGACCACACTGATGCAGACGTAAAGTAGGACCTACGGTAATTACCGAACGGCCTGAATAGTCAACACGCTTACCAAGTAAGTTCTGACGGAAACGACCTTGCTTACCCTTGATCATATCAGCAAGAGATTTAAGCGGACGCTTGTTAGAACCGGTAATAGCACGACCGCGACGACCGTTGTCTAATAGCGCATCAACTGACTCTTGTAACATACGTTTTTCGTTACGTACGATAATGTCAGGCGCAGCTAAATCTAACAGACGCTTTAAGCGGTTGTTACGGTTAATCACACGACGATAAAGATCGTTAAGATCAGATGTCGCGAAACGACCACCATCTAACGGCACTAATGGACGTAGATCAGGTGGAAGAACCGGTAATACTTTTAAGATCATCCACTCTGGCTTGTTGCCAGATGTGAAGAATGCTTCCATCAGCTTAAGGCGCTTAGTGACCTTCTTGCGACGGGTTTCAGAGTTAATTGAAGGCAACTCTTCACGCATTTGCTCGATCTGTTCAGCTAAGTTGATAGCACGTAGCAATTCAAGAACTGCTTCAGCACCCATCTTAGCTTCAAACTCGTCACCGTATTCTTCTAACGCATCAAGATACGTTTCTTCGGTTAGCATTTGGCCGCGTTCAAGCGTGGTCATGCCAGGCTCGATCACAACAAATGATTCGAAATACAGTACGCGTTCAATATCACGTAACGTCATATCTAGCATTAAGCCGATACGTGACGGAAGTGATTTTAAGAACCAAATGTGGGCAACTGGGCTAGCCAGATCAATGTGACCCATGCGCTCACGACGCACTTTAGTCTGGGTAACTTCTACGCCACACTTTTCACAAATAACACCACGATGCTTCAAACGCTTGTATTTACCACACAAACATTCGTAATCTTTAACTGGACCAAAGATACGCGCACAGAACAAACCTTCACGTTCAGGCTTGAATGTACGGTAGTTAATGGTTTCTGGCTTCTTTACTTCACCAAAAGACCAAGAACGGATTAGGTCTGGCGAGGCCAAACCAATTTTTATACCGTTAAATTCTTCAGTCTTACTTTGCTGTTTAAGAAACTTTAATAAGTCTTTCACGTTTCTCTCCTGAAGGAGTTAAACCAGGTGCTTTGCTGCTGCAAAGCACCCTTGGTTACCAAACATTGCTTAAGTGCGATGCTTACTCTTGGTCCAACTCGATATTAATACCAAGTGAACGAATTTCCTTCAACAATACGTTGAAAGACTCAGGCATGCCTGGTTGCATCTGATGGTTACCGTCGACGATGTTTTTATACATCTGAGTACGACCGTTAACGTCATCTGACTTAACTGTTAGCATTTCTTGTAGAGTATAAGCAGCACCATATGCTTCAAGTGCCCACACTTCCATCTCACCGAAACGCTGACCACCGAATTGAGCTTTACCGCCCAATGGTTGTTGAGTCACTAAGCTGTATGAACCCGTAGAACGAGCATGCATCTTGTCATCAACTAAGTGGTTCATTTTAAGCATATACATGTAACCAACGGTTACTTTACGCTCAAATTCGTTACCGGTACGGCCGTCACATAATGTCAACTGACCAGACTCAGGTAAGCCTGCAAGAGCAAGCATTTGCTTGATCTCTTTCTCTTTAGCACCGTCGAATGCTGGTGTAGCAATTGGAATACCACCTTTAAGGTTGGTAGCCAAGCGCACAACTTCATCATCAGTAAACGAATCGATATCAACGCGCTGAAGCACGTCATCACCTAATTCGTACACTTGCTTGATGTAACCACGAAGTTCGGCAATTTCACGCTGCTCTTCAAGCATAGCAGTAATCTTATTACCGATACCCTTAGCTGCTGCGCCCATGTGGACTTCAAGTACCTGACCGATGTTCATACGCGATGGTACGCCCAATGGGTTAAGTACGATGTCTACAGGGTTACCTTCTTCATCGTATGGCATGTCTTCAACAGGACAAATCTTCGAGATAACACCTTTGTTACCATGACGACCTGCCATCTTGTCACCAGGCTGGATAGTACGTTTAACTGCAAGGTAAACCTTAACAATCTTCAATACACCAGGAGCCAAGTCATCACCTTGGGTGATCTTACGACGCTTGATTTCAAATGTCTTATCAAAGTCAGCTTTTAGCTCTTCGTGCTGTTCAGCTAACTGCTCTAATTCAGTTTGTTTGGTTTCATCGTCGATAACTTGAATCAATACGTCTTTACGTGGTATCTCAGCTAACTTAGCTTCAGAATAACCCACAGACAGTAACAAGTTACGTGCACGGCCCAATACGCCTTCTTCAAGGATCTTGAACTCTTCGCCTAAGTCTTTACGAGCTTGGCGAACATGCATGTCTTCAATTTCAAGCGCACGTTTGTCTTTCTCAACGCCGTCACGGGTAAATACCTGTACGTCGATGATGGTGCCTTTAACTGAGTTAGGAACACGTAATGAGCTGTCCTTAACGTCAGAAGCTTTTTCACCAAAAATAGCTCGGAGTAGTTTCTCTTCAGGGGTTAACTGTGTTTCACCCTTAGGTGTCACTTTACCCACTAGAATGTCGCCACCCTTCACTTCTGCACCAATATAAACGATACCTGATTCATCTAATTTAGATAAAGCAGACTCACCTACGTTTGGAATATCAGCAGTGATTTCTTCGCTACCCAATTTAGTATCACGAGCAATACAAGAAAGCTCTTGGATATGGATAGTAGTGAAACGATCTTCTTGCGCTACGCGCTCAGAAATTAAGATCGAATCTTCGAAGTTATAACCGTTCCAAGGCATGAACGCGATACGCATGTTCTGACCAAGAGCCAAATCACCTAAATCGGTAGATGGACCATCAGCCAATACGTCACCACGAACCACAGGCTCACCAACAGAACAACAAGGACGTTGGTTAATACAAGTGTTTTGGTTTGAACGGGTATATTTAGTTAGGTTATAAATGTCGATACCGGCTTCACCTGCGTGTAGCTCATCTTCATTTACTTTAACTACGATACGGCTAGCATCAACATAATCAACCACACCGCCACGTTTAGCAGCTACAACCACACCAGAGTCAACAGCAAGAGTACGTTCAATACCCGTTCCGACTAACGGCTTATCAGCACGTAAAGTTGGTACTGCTTGACGTTGCATGTTTGCACCCATCAATGCGCGGTTAGCATCATCGTGTTCTAAGAACGGAATTAATGATGCTGCAACAGAAATAATCTGTTGTGGAGATACGTCCATATACTGAACATCAGCTGCACGCATAAAGGTAGATTCACCTTTGTGACGACAAGCAATTTGTTCTTCTGCCATACGGCCATCAGCATCAACTTCGATGTTAGCCTGAGCAATAACGTAACGACCTTCTTCGATTGCTGATAAGTATTCAACATCATCAGTAATCACACCATCAACCACTTTGCGGTAAGGTGTTTCTAAGAAGCCGTAAGAGTTAGTACGCGCAAAACTTGCTAACGAGTTGATTAGACCAATGTTTGGACCTTCAGGGGTCTCAATTGGACATAAACGACCGTAGTGAGTTGGATGTACGTCACGAACTTCGAAACCAGCACGCTCACGAGTCAAACCACCTGGGCCAAGCGCAGAAATACGACGCTTATGCGTTACTTCTGATAGCGGGTTGTTTTGATCCATAAACTGTGACAACTGTGAAGAACCAAAGAATTCTTTCACTGCCGCAGAAATTGGCTTAGCGTTAATTAAGTCTTGTGGCATAAGCTCGTTTAAATCGCCTAAAGATAGACGTTCACGAACAGCACGCTCAACACGGACTAAACCAACACGGAACTGGTTTTCAGCCATTTCACCAACGCTACGAATACGACGGTTACCTAAGTGGTCAATATCGTCGACTTCATCATAACCGTTACGGATTTCGATGATTTTCTTCATAACAGATACGATGTCTTCTTTAGACAACACACCGTTACCTTCGTCTTCAGCAATCTCAAGACGACGGTTGAACTTCATACGACCTACTTTAGATAAGTCATAACGTTCTTCACTAAAGAATAGGTTTTGGAATAAACCTTCAGCTGCATCTTTGGTTGGTGGCTCACCAGGACGCATCATACGATAGATTTCAACTAGGGCTTCTAAGCGGTTAGTTGTTGAATCAATTCGTAATGTGTCAGCAATGTAAGCACCGTGATCAAGATCATTGATAAATAATGTATCAATATTCTTAATACCAGCAAGTGATAGCTTAGCTAAATCTTCTAAGGTAATCTCGCTGTTTGCAGTCACTAACACTTCACCGGTATCTTCATCGATGTAGTCTTGAGCAGCATACTTACCAACAATATAATCTACTGGCACTTCTAGTTCAGTAGTGTTGGTTTTTTCAAGTTGCTTAATGTGACGTGCAGTAATGCGACGACCAGCTTCAACCAATAAAGCGCCTTCAGCATCTTTAATGTCATAGCCAGCAGTTTCACCACGTAGGCGATCAGGCACAAGTGCCATGACTAATGATTCTTTTTTAATCTTAAACTCAATACGCTCGAAGAATAAATCGAGGATATCTTGAGTAGAATATTCAAGCGCACGTAAAATGATCGTTGCCGGTAATTTACGACGACGGTCGATACGAACGAATAGAGCATCTTTAGGATCAAATTCAAAGTCAAGCCATGAACCACGGTAAGGAATAATACGTGCGTTATACAGCACCTTACCAGAAGAGTGGGTTTTACCACGGTCATGATCAAAGAACACACCTGGAGAACGGTGTAACTGAGACACGATTACACGCTCAGTACCGTTAATAACGAAAGTACCGTTATTCGTCATCATAGGAATATCACCCATGTAGACTTCTTGCTCTTTAATGTCTTTAACAGTGCCAGCAGCAGCTTCACGGTCAAACAACACCATGCGTAATTTAACGCGTAGTGGTGCCGAATAAGTTACACCGCGGATCTGACATTCTTTCACATCAAAAACTGGCTCACCTAGCTTGTAGCTGACATATTGCAGCTCAGAATAGCCAGAAAAGCTCTTGATAGGAAAAACGCTACGGAATGCGGCTTCTAAGCCACGCTCACCCGTAGGGTCATGATCGGTGAACTTCTTAAAAGAGTCTAACTGGATAGACAATAAATAAGGGATGTCCAAAACTTTTGGACGCTTACCAAAGTCTTTGCGAATACGCTTCTTTTCAGAATAGGAGTAAACCATGGGTTTCCTCTGCTTACGAGATGTGACCAAGACTGAAATTAATATTAATTAAATCAGCACGTTTGCCTATCACCCTTGTTGACAAGAACCTAACCAGTAATCTCTGCTAGGGACTGTTAAAACTGGCGACAAAAGGTGAAAAAAATCGCCTGCGCATAAAGCGCAAAAAAGGCCAACGGTTAAAAAACCGTCAGCCTTCACCCAATCACTTGGGTGATGCAAGCTAAATTATAGCTTACTTAACTTCAACAGAAGCACCAGCGGCTTCTAGATCAGCTTTAAGAGTTGCAGCTTCTTCTTTAGACACAGCTTCTTTAACTGCGATTGGAGAAGATTCAGCCATAGTCTTAGCTTCTTTCAGGCCTAAACCTGTAGCGCTACGAAGAGCTTTAATTACAGCTACTTTGTTTTCGCCGAATGAAGTAAGTACTACGTCAAATTCTGTTTGCTCTTCAGCAACAACAGCATCGCCGCCGCCTGAAACTACTGCAGCAGCAGCAGAAACGCCGAATTTCTCTTCCATAGCTTCGATTAGTTCAACTACTTCCATTACAGACATTGCTGCAAAAGCTTCTAACATTTGGTCTTTAGTGATAGACATTAGAAATATTTCCTATTGTTCTGAATTCAATTTTATTAAGCTGCCAGCCTAAAATTAAGCGGCGTCTTGTTTTTGATCGCGAAGGGCGGCCAATGTACGAACGAACTTGCCAGCAGATGCTTCTTTCATAGTCATCATCAACTGAGCTAGTGCTTCTTCGTATGTTGGTAGTTTCGCTAAACGATCAATATCAGCTGCAGGGATAAACATCCCTTCGAAAGCTGCACCTTTAACTTCAAATTTTGCTTGACCCTTAGCGAAGTCTTTTAAAAGACGCGCTGCAGCACCTGGATGCTCGTTAGAGAAAGCTATTAAAGTTGGGCCAGTGAACGTTTCTGCTAGGCACTCAAAAGCTGTACCTTGAACTGCACGACGAGCAAGGGTGTTACGTACTACACGTACAAACACACCATTTTCGCGAGCAGCTTTACGCAGACCGGTCATAGCACCTACAGTTACGCCACGTGAATCGGCAACAACTGCAGAAAGTGCACCTTTGGCAGCTTCGTTGACTTCAGCAACAATTGCCTGTTTGTCTTCGAGTCTTAATGCCATTGGCTTTACTCCTGGATTCTACCTAGGGAATTTTCCCTAGTATTTACCAAATTAAACACTTATGTGTTTAATTACTTACGGTGCAGATTTTCCAGTAAAAAAATTTAGCTGGGGCCTGACACCGTCTACGCTGGAAATTAAGTTAATCTTACTATTAACACCTGCGGTCTTGGACGGAAACCGACTCTAATATGCAAAAAGTTAAAACTAATGCATAAAAGCGGCTTCAACCCACAAAGTGCGCGCATTATAGACTAATACGCGCGCTTTGTATATTACTTCGCTTCTTCCAGAGAACTCTGGTCGATAGCAACACCTGCACCCATAGTGGTAGAGATGCTAATCTTTTTCACGTAAATGCCTTTAGCAACTGCAGGCTTAGCCTTTTTCAGTGCTGACACTAACGATTCTAAGTTTTCTCTCAACTGCTCAGTTGTAAAAGTTACTTTACCGATAGTTGTATGAATAATACCGTTTTTGTCGTTTCTGTAACGAACTTGACCCGCTTTGGCATTCTTAACTGCTTCAGCAACGTTTGGCGTTACTGTACCAGTTTTAGGGTTAGGCATTAAACCACGTGGGCCTAAGATTTGACCTAACATACCAACAACGCGCATTGCATCTGGAGATGCGATAACAACGTCAAAGTTCATTTCGCCAGCTTTAACTTTTTCAGCTAAATCTTCCATACCCACTAGTTCAGCGCCAGCAGCGATAGCAGCTTCAGCGTTTGCACCTTGTGTGAATACAGCAACACGAACATCACGACCAGTACCATGTGGAAGTACAGTAGCACCACGCACGTTTTGATCTGATTTACGAGGATCGATACCTAGATTAACAGCAACGTCAACACTCTCAACAAATTTAGCAGTCGCTAATTCTTGTAAAAGTACTACGGCTTCGTTGATGTCATACAATTTTGTTGCATCAACTTTTTCGCGGATAACGCGAGCACGCTTAGTTAGCTTTGCCATTATATTAATCCTCTACTACCAAACCCATTGAACGTGCAGTACCTTCAATTGAGCGAGTCATCGCTTCAATATCAGCACCAGTCATATCAGCAGCTTTAGTTTCAGCAATTTCCTGAACTGCGCTACGCTTGATAGTACCTACTTTTTGAGTATTAGGACGGCCAGAACCTGATTTCAGACCAACTGCTTTAAGCAGTAAGAAAGATGCAGGTGGAGTCTTAGTTTCAAAAGTGAAAGAACGGTCATTATATACAGTGATAACAACAGGAATTGGCATACCTTTTTCGAACTTTTCAGTACGAGCGTTGAATGCTTTACAGAATTCCATGATGTTCACACCTTTTTGACCTAAAGCAGGTCCAACTGGTGGAGACGGGTTTGCAGCGCCAGCTGCTACTTGTAGCTTAATATAAGCTTCAATTTTCTTTGCCATGTCGACATTTCCTCAATTTGGGTTCAAACGCATGTTGGCGACATGCCAATACGCTCCCCTGAAAACAACGGGTGCGAATTATATAAAAATACGCACCCGCAAACAATGTTTATTTTGTAGTTATTTTAATCAGCTTTTTTCAACTTGATTAAAATCTAATTCTACTGGTGTTGAACGACCGAAAATCATCACCGAAACTTTAATACGGTTCTTTTCATAATCGACTTCTTCAATAGTACCGTTAAAGTCAGCAAATGGACCGTCACAAACACGGACAACTTCACCTGGCTCGTACATAATACGATGAGTTGGTGATTCAACAGTGTCTTGAAGGCGTTGAAGAATAGCGTCAGCTTCCTTGTCAGAAATCGGTGCAGGGCGATCTGATGTACCACCAATAAAGCCCATTACACGTGGAATACTTTTGACTAAGTGCCAGCTATCGTCGTTCATTTCCATCTGGACTAATACATAACCAGGGAAAAACTTACGCTCACTCTTACGACGTTGACCTGCACGCATTTCAACAACTTCTTCGGTAGGAACTAAAATCTCACCGAAGTATTCTTCCATATTGTGCATTTTGATATGTTCAAGCAGTGTTTTAAGTACACGGCCTTCATAGCCCGAAAAGGCTTGGATCACATACCATCTTTTTTTCGCTTCTGTAACTTCAGTCATTTTCAGATGCCTATACGCCAGTAATTAAATTGACTACTCGTAACAATATAGCATCTAATCCCCAAAGGATTAATGCCATTACTGCAGTAGCTGCAAGTACTATAAAGGTAGTGTTTAGCGCCTCTTGGCGAGTTGGCCAAACGACTTTACGCACTTCAATATGGGCTTCTCTAGCAAAAGATTGTGCCTGCTTACCCTTGCTTGTCTGCAGTGCAATGATGCCTGCAATAGCGAAGGCAATAATTACCCCAGCAACACGAGCTACAACATTAGCGTCTGCATAAAATTGATTGCCTATAACAGCAGTAGCAATTAGCAATGCAGCTATGCCCCACTTAACGATATCCAAAGAATTACTCTGGTTTTCAGTATTTGTTGTCATCGGTTAATTCCGTTACTCACTACGACCTGGGCTTAGCTTGGTAAACAACATATTTACCAAATCCGCATTTCCGAACTTTCCCAGAAAATGCATAAGCACAGGGTCAAAAATCGGCCATAGATTGTATTCTTATTCAGCTTTATTCGCAACAATACAGGCAAAGTAAGAGCAATAAATCAATCAAAAATCGATTTTTGTTACTAACCTCACCCTAAAAATAAAAAAGGAAGCCTAAGCTTCCTTTTTTAGTGTTCACTAAACTCGCTATTACGCGATAATTTTAGCTACAACACCTGCACCAACTGTACGGCCACCTTCACGGATAGCGAAACGTAAACCGTCGTCCATCGCGATTGGGTAAATCAGAGTAACGACCATCTTGATGTTATCACCAGGCATAACCATTTCTACGCCTTCTGGTAACTCAATTGTGCCTGTTACGTCTGTTGTACGGAAGAAGAACTGTGGACGGTAGCCTTTGAAGAATGGAGTATGACGTCCGCCTTCTTCTTTTGACAACACGTAAACTTCTGATTCGAAAGTTGTGTGTGGGTTAATTGAACCAGGCTTAGCTAGTACTTGACCACGTTCTACGTCATCACGCTTAGTACCACGTAATAACACACCACAGTTTTCGCCAGCACGACCTTCGTCAAGTAGCTTGCGGAACATTTCTACACCAGTACACGTTGTTTTAGTTGTTGGACGAACACCAACAATTTCAACTTCGTCTGATACGCGAACGATACCACGTTCAACACGACCTGTTACCACTGTACCACGACCTGAGATCGAGAATACGTCTTCGATTGGTAGTAGGAATGGCTTATCGATGTCACGAGCTGGTTCTGGAATATAAGTATCTAGGGCTTCTGCAAGCTCAAGAATTTTTGCTTCCCACTCTGGCTGGCCTTCTAGTGCCTTAAGAGCTGAACCTTGAATTACTGGTAAATCATCACCTGGGAAGTCGTATTCTGAAAGAAGCTCACGCACTTCCATTTCTACTAATTCTAGTAATTCTTCGTCATCTACCATGTCACATTTGTTCATGAATACGATGATGAAAGGTACGCCTACTTGACGTGAAAGCAGGATGTGCTCACGAGTCTGTGGCATTGGGCCGTCTGTAGCAGCAACTACTAAGATTGCGCCGTCCATCTGTGCAGCACCGGTAATCATGTTTTTAACATAATCCGCGTGACCTGGACAATCTACGTGTGCGTAGTGACGAATTGGTGTGTCATATTCGATGTGAGAAGTATTAATTGTAATACCGCGCTCACGCTCTTCTGGAGCGTTATCGATTTGAGCGAAGTTTTTAACTTCACCACCATAAGTTTTAGACAAAACGGCAGAGATTGCTGCTGTTAAAGTTGTTTTACCATGGTCAACGTGACCGATGGTGCCCACGTTTACATGGGGCTTTTTACGTTCAAATTTAGCTTTTGCCATGGTATTGCCTCAGTCCAATTATCTTGGTGATGAAAACACATATAGTAAAAATCCGATGCATAAAAATGACATCGAATCGATTATTTAGGGTTAGGAAGTTTATTCATGACATGGGATGTTGATAGGCAGATTCGTACTGCCGACCTCACCCTCATTAAGGGCGCGCTCTACCAACTGAGCCATATCAGCGAACAAATTTGGAGCGGATGGCGGGAATCGAACCCGCGTTATCAGCTTGGAAGGCTGGAGTAATACCATTATACGACATCCGCGCAACCTATTTTAGGCTACCTAACTACCTAGAAAGTGGTGGAGGGAGAAGGATTCGAACCTTCGAAGGCTGAGCCGTCAGATTTACAGTCTGATCCCTTTGGCCACTCGGGAACCCCTCCAGAAAAATGGTGCCGGCACCAAGAGTCGAACTCGGGACCTACTGATTACAAGTCAGTTGCTCTACCAACTGAGCTATGCCGGCGTGTCATTTCGGGTTCGGATATTAGGTAAATGTGCCTCGGAGTGCAATAGGAAAATGATAAAAAACCAAAAAAAAGTTTCAAATGACGTTTTTTTACACTCGTTTCACTTAGAAAGTGTGATTTATAAGCAAATGTAATGGGCGATGAAGACAAATGAGGAGCAAACTATTGTCGCCATTTATTCGATAGTGTAATGTGCCTGACCAACCTAGAGGAATGGTTATGAATCCAATTAACTCAATACAAGATGCACTCTACTTTGCTTTTCAGCGCGAGCATTGGGCTGAATTACGTAAATCAGTGCCGCTCACATTGAGTCAGGCTGAATTAGAAAACCTGCGTGGTATGAATGAAAAGCTGTCTTTAGACGAAGTCACTGACATTTACCTTCCTCTCAGCCGTTTACTGAATTTATTTGTCGGCTCAAAACAACAGCGTGGACTTGTTCTTGATAAGTTTCTGGAGCAAAAAGCTTCCCCTGGCCCTTATATCATTAGTATCGCTGGAAGTGTCGCCGTTGGTAAGAGTACCACAGCGCGTATATTACAAACGTTATTGCAACGTTGGCCTGAGCATCCTAAAGTTGATTTAGTCACCACAGATGGTTTTTTATATCCCTTGGCAGACCTAAAACGTAAAGGGTTACTCCAGCGCAAAGGTTTTCCTGAAAGTTACGACATGAAAATGTTGGTAGAATTCATTTCGGCAGTTAAAGCGGGACAGAAAGAGATTCTTGCACCGCTTTATTCACATGTTACATACGATAGATGTCACGACGAGCATCAAGCCATCCGTCAGCCTGATATTTTAATTTTAGAAGGGCTAAATGTGCTGCAAACGGGTTTAGATACCCCAATAGACACAAGAAGGCCATTTGTATCAGATTTTGTTGATTTTTCAATTTACGTCGATGCTGATGAGTCGTTATTAAAAGATTGGTATAAACAGCGGTTTTTGCAATTTAGAACTGGTGCATTTAGTGATCCAAACTCATTTTTTCATCACTATTCATCTTTAACCGATGATGAGGCGAATGTGATTGCTGCTAATATTTGGGATACCATTAATGGCCCAAATTTATCATTAAACATTCAACCAACACGAGAGCGGGCCCACCTCATTTTGCAAAAAGGCCCCAACCATTTAATGGACCGAGTTTTACTTAGAAAATAATAACATATGAGCCTATTCCTAGGCTCACTTCTGGCATCTACATTACTGCTCTAAGGCTAATTTCACCGCCAAGATAACGTGTAAGCCCTTGCTCGTTTTCAAGCAACAAAGCCCCTTGTTCATCAATACCTCGACAAGTACCGTTAACTGAATTAGGTGCCATTAGCAGTGATACTTCACGGCCAATAAATAAATCAAATTCATTCCAACGTTTTAAGAATGCACCCAACCCTTTCTGCTCAAACAGCTGTAAATCAGCCTTAAGGGTTTGATGTAATTTAATTAATAGCTCCGTTTTATCTGGCATATTCACCAAACTAGACAGATCGTTCCATGGCTGGTCTATTAGCTCCCCCTGCTCTACAGACATACTCATATTGATACCAAAACCAATGACTAATTCTGTTTTATTAGCGGATGAATTACAAACCTCAACTAAAATTCCAGCCAATTTTTTATGATCAAGGTAGATATCATTTGGCCATTTCAGCCCTAACCCCTCAACCCCAAAGTCAGCTAGAGATTTAACAATGGAACAACCAACAACTAAACTTAAACCACTGGCATGACTAATATCATTATTTAAACGCCAAAACATTGAAGCATAAATATGATGAGCATAAGGAGACAACCACTGACGCCCTCTTCGACCTCGACCAGCGGATTGATATTCAGCAATGCAAATATCCCCTGATTTTAATTCAGAGGCATGTCCAAGCATAAAAGCATTAGTGCTGGTCGTTTCATCAAAATAAAAACAACGGCCATCAATTCCATTAACAAGATGAGACTCATTTACCAACGACACTGGATTTGCTAATTTGTAGCCTCTTCCTTTCACACTATAAATTTCGATACCATAATCTTTTAATGCATCTATATGCTGATTAATTGCCGCGCGAGTAAGCGATAAAGATTGCGCAATTACCTCACCAGAAACAAAACGTTCATGATGTAAACACGCTAAAATTTGGCGTTTACGTGACCAATGCTCATTCATTTTATTTCAATCTCCCCAACAGAGCCAATAATCCTAGGCTCAGGTTGTAATGTAACCGCAAATTTATCAAAAACCATCTGAATAATGTGTTTCGCTAATTGGCATACTTCATTACCAGTTGCATAACCTAGGTTAACTAACACCAAAGCTTGATCTTGATGGACTGCTGCACCACCGATATTAACGCCCTTCAAGCCAGCATGTTCAATTAGCCAACCTGCAGCAAGTTTGTAATGGTTATCAACCTGTCGATAACCCACTAAGGATCCATAACGACTTTTAAGTGAGTCATAGTCATCTATTGATACAACTGGGTTCTTAAAGAAACTTCCTACATTACCCAATATTTTAGGATCAGGCAGCTTAGATTGACGAACCATACAAACACAATCAAATATTTGTTGTGCCGATACATCTATAGCGTCTAAGTGTTGAAGAGGTCCATAACTTATCACCGGCACCCACTTTTTAGCCAATTTTAGGGTCACCTCAGTAATAACGACTAAGTTCTTAAGTTGTTGTTTAAAAATGGATTCACGATAACCAAAGTGACATTGTTCGTTATTATAATGTACCAAGTTACCAGTATCGAGTTGTAAAAATTCAATCTTGTGACAATAACGATTAAACTCAACACCATAAGCACCGATATTTTGTATTGGCGCTGCGCCGACAGTTCCAGGGATCAGAGCCATATTTTCTAAACCATAAATATGTTTAGTTAAGCAATATTTAACTAATTGATGCCAATTTTCACCGGCTTGAACCGTGAGATAATAAAAATCATCATCTTCATTAATCGTAATGCCCTTGGTGCTAACTTTAACCACAGTTCCCTGAAAATTGTCAGTAAATACGACGTTACTGCCTCCTCCGAGAATAAGCATGTTCTTCTGTTGTTGATACAACTCAAAACTTATCTTTATTAACTCCTCTTTGCTAGTCACTTCAACTAAAGAGTCGCAATACTGATTAAGGCCAAATGTGTTTAATGAAGTAAGCAAAATAGGCATAGATAGAAAGGCATCGTATTCAGAAATATATTGTTATTGTAGCAGGGAATAGCTAACAAATTAGCATGATTACCGCTAAAAAAGATCACAATCTAAAACGTTGTATCGATTAGTGGCGCTACATACTCTGAGATACATCAGTCGAAATTAACTGATACAGAACTAATTGCTTACGTAAAAATCCAGCTTATTTTATCAAGCCTCGCTCGACTGATTCGACCAATTTGGCCACAAATTATAGACGTAAAAAAACCGTTACGTTAGTAACTGGCTTATCACTATTCTTTCGAGTCAATTAGGCGTCTGGAAATGACCTACTCTTTTATCCCCGAAGGGGACGCATGGGCATATTCAACAAACTGCTGTCATGTTTTGGCCAATAACAAACTCTACACTATAAATTGCAGACGTAAAAAAGCCCGTTACGTTAG
>NZ_JBEOPL010000029.1:0-49014 GCF_040310065.1 Shewanella sp. TB7-MNA-CIBAN-0143 | reverse complement strand
GCGACATATCAGGTTCGAACTGATGACCTATACCTTGGCAAGGTATCGCTCTACCAACTGAGCTAATGTCGCGTACTGTTTGCTTCATTGTTACAATCAACAAGGTATCGTCTTTCAACCTATGCCAACTGAACTAATGTCGCATACTTTCAAATTTCATTACAACTTTCTATGACTCAGAGTTTGGCGCTCTGTAGAAAGTTGAGGCCGCATTATAGGTAAATTTTACTATGCTGCAACCCCCTTTTTAAAAAAAATTGTTCGATTGGTTAAATTTTAAATACTTCTTTGCGATAAAACTGCATTTCAGCAATAGATTCCTTAATATCTTCTAATGCTTGGTGAGTATTTTTCTTGCTGAAGCCATTCATTGTTTCAGGACTCCAACGACGAACCAATTCTTTAACTGTGCTGACATCAATGTTGCGATAATGAAAGAACTCTTCAAGTTCCAACATGTACTTATTCAAGAAGCGACGATCTTGACCAATACTATTACCGCACATTGGCGATGCGCCTTTAGGCACGTACTGAGCTAAAAAATCAATCGTTTGTGTTATCGCATCTTGTTCAGAACATTTACTGGCACGCACACGGTCAACTAATCCAGACTCTCCGTGATGTTTTTGGTTCCAATCATCCATGCCTGCTAGTACTTCATCGGTCTGATAAATGGCTAGAACAGGGCCTTGAGCAATGATGTTGAGTTCTTGGTCGGTCACTAAAGTTGCAATTTCAATGACTCGATCGACATCTGGTTCTAAGCCTGTCATTTCCAAATCAACCCAAATTAGATTATTCGCATCAACAGCCATTTATGCCGCCTTATGTTATCTGTCGCCTAAATTCAGGCATTTTTATAAAAGAGTGTGTATCATACTGTTTTTTTGACACACAAAAAAACACCTATTTAATGAAGATAAGCCAGTGAGTAAAAAGAAACCCCTAAGCCAAGGCCAATTACGCCGAATGCGAGCGAATCAAACCAAGCGATTAAAGCGCGGTGACGATGACACTCAACAAGCTGAGTTACAGGATAACCTCTTAGGCCCTGAGCAAGCTGGAGTGGTTATTTCGCGCTTTGGTCAGCATGCCGACATCGAAACAGCTGACGGTACTGTATCGCGATGTAATATTCGCCGCGCAGTGACCAGTTTAGTTACTGGTGATAAAGTGGTGGTCCGATTAGCGACAGAAGTCCAATCTGGCTCCAGTATCGGTGGTATTGTTATCGCCGTTCACCCTCGAAAATCTTCTTTAACTCGACCAGATTTATACGATGGCGTAAAAATTATTGCCGCCAACATCGATCAAATCTTAATTGTGTCATCGGTATTACCCAGCTTTACCACTCAAATTATTGACCGATACTTAGTGGCTTCAGAAGATACAGATATCACACCGATCATCATTCTCAATAAAATTGATTTATTGGATGACACTAATCGTGATGAAATCGAAACGGCATTAACGCGTTACCAAAATATTGGTTATCAGGTTTTCCGCGTCAGTAGTCACACCGGTGAAGGCGTTGAAGACCTTAAAGAATTACTCAATAA
Organism: Shewanella sp. TB7-MNA-CIBAN-0143; assembly: GCF_040310065.1. Lineage (NCBI taxonomy): Bacteria > Pseudomonadati > Pseudomonadota > Gammaproteobacteria > Alteromonadales > Shewanellaceae > Shewanella > Shewanella sp. TB7-MNA-CIBAN-0143. The sequence continues at coordinate 47,455 of NZ_JBEOPL010000029.1, read as the reverse complement.
CAGCGTCAGTGTTTTTGCTGGTCAGTCTGGTGTTGGCAAGTCTTCTTTAATCAATGCATTAATGCCTGATGCTGAACTGTTGATCGGAGATGTGTCTGGCAACTCAGGTTTAGGGCAGCACACTACAACCACGGCCAAATTACTGCACTTTGTCAGCGGCGGTGATTTAATCGACTCACCTGGTGTTCGCGAATTTGCCTTGTGGCATTTGGATGCCATCAGAGTGGGCTGGTGTTTTGTTGAGTTTAGAGACTTTTTAGGATCGTGTAAGTTCCGTGATTGTAAACATGGCGACGACCCAGGTTGTGCTTTACAGCAGGCTTTAGCTGATGGAAAGATAACTCAAGACCGCTTTAGTAATTACCAACGTATTATTGCCAGTTTAGACGAGCAACGTCATGCACGACATTTTCGTGCTATTGATGAATAATACTCAATAGAATAATATTTTATGGTTCAACCAGATTAGAGAAAAGGAAAATACATTGGACTCAATTAAAATTGCTTTGCAATACATGCTACCAAAACATTTTCTGTCGCGTTTAGTGGGTAAGTTTGCTGCTGCGGAAGCAGGCGCTATCACCACGGCAGGAATTAAATGGTTTATCAAACAATACAAAATTGATATGTCTGAAGCACAGCAACCTGAGCCCGAAGCCTATAAAACGTTTAATGCATTTTTTACCCGTGCATTAAAGCCTGAACTCAGACCTATCTGCACAGAAAGTAATATGATGGCGCACCCTGTTGACGGCGCGGTAAGCCAATGTGGACCGATTGAAGCGGGCAATATTTTCCAGGCTAAAGGCCACACTTATACCTCTGAAGCATTGTTAGGTGGCAATAAGGCCGATGCTGCACGCTTTGATGGTGGGGATTTTGCCACCATTTATTTGGCCCCAAAAGATTACCATCGCCTGCATATGCCTATTACAGGTACATTATCAAAAATGACTTACGTGCCAGGTGATTTATTCTCGGTTAATCCACTTACCGCTCAAAACGTGCCAGGACTGTTTGCCCGTAATGAACGTGTTGTAGCTATATTTGAAACCGAAGTAGGTCCATTAGCAATGGTACTGGTTGGTGCAACCATTGTTGCCAGTATTGAAACCATATGGTCTGGCACGGTAACACCGCCAGGCGGTAAGCAAGTATTTAGCTGGGACTATCCAACCACGGGTCCAGAAGCGGTCACCTTAGAAAAAGGCGCTGAAATGGGCCGCTTTAAACTAGGCAGTACTGTGGTGATGTTATTTGCCCAAGATGCTATTGAAACATTTGCAGATGGTGTTGAACCAGGTGCAACAACTCGTATGGGTCAGCCGTTCGCTAAACTCACACAGCAGTAACCAACATGACAACAACTAAACCACACTCTGGCTTAGTTGAGTTACATATAGCCGTACTGCTCTTTGGTGGTACGGCTTTATTTTCTAAACTCATTCCCCTTAGTGCACTTAACATTACCTTTTTGCGCTGTATCATCGCCGCAATAGTACTCGCTGCAATGATTAAAGCGACCAAATGCCCACTTAGATTACAACGCCAACAAGATTATTGGGCGGCCTTAGCGCTAGGCACTTTAGTGTGTCTGCATTGGGTAACCTATTTTGCAGCTATGCAGTTGTCATCTGTCGCCATTGGCATGATTGCATTTTTTACTTATCCCGTCATGACGGTATTAATCGAACCATTAATCAATAAAACGCAGCTCAAACTTGTCGATGTAATATCCGGTATCGCGGTATTAGCAGGCGTAATAATGCTGATCCCTGAGGCAAATCTGAATAACGACACCACCTTAGGCATTATCGTTGGCGTTATTTCAGCAGCTTTATTTACCTGCAGAAATTTGCTTCATAAACGAGTATTTTCGCAATATAGCGGTCCGCATGCTATGTTTTATCAAACACTGATAACGTTAATTCTATTGAGTCCTTGGCAAGATGTCCCTGCCCAGCACATTAGCCAAACCACTTGGGGATTGATTCTGTTACTTGGCATAGTGTTCACCGCCTTACCTCATGCGTTATTTACTACAGCACTGCGTTTTTTAAGCGCTAAAACAGTGGGGTTAGTGTCGTGTTTACAACCGTTTTATGGTGCAGTGCTCGCATTATTGGTTTTAGACGAGCAACTCACAACACCAACCCTTATCGGCGGAACCATTATTGTGGCAACGGCTTTATTTGAAACCCAACAAAGTCATCAAAAAAGTAGAGCATAATCACGCAAATTTGCTACCATAGCCTTACTCCAACCTGAGCAAAGTATTATGTTACGTTTAGCGTGTTTATTCCTGTGTTTCCTTATAGTTAATACACTGTCGGTTTCTGTATTCGCCAATACTCCCCTAACCCTAGATAAGCGTTTGGGGCTCAATAGCCAAGCCGAAAATCAGCCGCTTGATATCACATCTCAAATTGCAGAACTGCAAAGCAGCATTGAAAAGCTACAAATAGAACAACAAACCTATACCAATATTGAACAATCTAACAACGAAACCAAACTATCACTTACAGGGCAGCTACGTGAAGCGCAAATAGCATTGAGTCTAGATGCGGATATAGACCTTGATCAGCAAGCTTCAATGGCCTACTTTCACTTATCGGAATTAAAAGAGACTGAGTCGAGCCTTAATGATAAGTTGCGCCTAATTTCACAACGTCAGACATTATTACCAGACTTAATCGTTCAGGCACAAAATGCCTTAACTCAACATAATAAAACCCTCCAAGTCCCGATTGAAACTCCGTTAGGTCAACGTAACAAACTTCAAGCAGAACTGCTAACGCAGCATATTGCGACCTTAGAATCGGAACGTTTAGCTAACCCTAAGCAATTAGAGATCACCCAACTACAACAACAGCTCAATCGCTTATCGTTAAGCCAACAAGAAACCTTTATCGAGCTTATCAACAAACATAATATTGAGTATCGTCAGCAGCAAACAGCAGACACCATAGCCAACAACTTAATTGATGCCCAAGAGCTAGCCGACCCATTGTCTCAAGATTTAAGCAAATTGAATCAACACTATGCAGAACAATTACAAAAACTTACTAGCAATATAAAATCTGCGATAGAGAAACAGCAACGCATTGAAAAACGCTATCAATCGCAAAATGCACAGCTATCAAACGTGCTTGAGCAAATTACCTGGGTTAAAACTAATTCTGCATTTGGCGATCGTTTTTTACAAATGCTGCAATCATTGCCGAAACCGCCCAATCTCGACAAATTGCAAACTGAATTAGCTGACACACGGCTAGAGCGCTACCAATTAGAACAACAACAAGCGTTAAATAGTCAGCAACTCGATGACAGCGAAATGTTTAATGAAACCCAAATCAAATTATTGCAATCACAGCAAGTATTGATAGAGCAGCTACTGCAAAGCTATGATCGATATTTAGCTGAATTTGCAAAATTGCGCATTGGGTATGAACAGTTAAATCAACTGCATAACACATTAAAAAACACTCTTAATGAGCATTTGTTTTGGGTACCTAACGCCCCTAGCATTGGCGCGTTATGGCTAATTGATTTAAGCCACAGTAGCGTTTGGTTGCTGCAACCGAGTCAGTGGCAGTCATTACAACAAGCGTGGTCCGAACAAAGTAATTATTGGGCTTGGTGGGGAATTTTATTATTGTGCTGTTTAATGGCACAAGACATGCTGACACCTAAGTTCAATAAAGCGATTGGGCGCTATGCCATCTTTGTCGGTAATGTGACTCAAGATAAATTTAAATACACCATCAAAACCTTAATCATCAGCTTAGTGTATGCCCTAATAAAACCCTTACCGGTGATCATGGCTGGGTTTATATTCTCGCGATCAGAGCAAAACATGGTGTATGCCGTCGGAGTGGGCATCTTAGCCATTGGTGTCTGTTATCTCATTTATCAATTCTTTTACTTATTAACCGTTGATAAAGGCATTTTGATTAGCCACTTCAGACGGCCCAAAAAAATTGTTAAACAAGCACAACAAACCATGGCTTCATTTGTCATGGTATCGGCACCATTAATCGGCTTAATGGGTTTCACCGAAGCACTAGATACTTCATTAGTACGCAACAGCCTTGGCCGCGGGGCATTTATCGTTTTCTGTATTGTGTTATGCCTGTTGTATAAAGATATCATGTTACTTATTGGCCAATATCGTAAAAATAAGCCTAACGCCACTAACATGGAGTTGATTCAAAAAGCGGTATGGGCACTTCTAGTTGTCACGCCAATTTTTAGCGCTATCTTAGCGGGAATAGGTTACTACTTCACGGCTTTCCAGCTGCTATTACAGCTACAAATATCGGTACTGTTAGGCTTAGGTTTCTTACTCACCTATCAGCTCATTAAACGTTGGATGTTAATCGAGCGTCGCTTAATAGCCTTTGACCGTGCCAAAGCTAAACGTGCAGAGCGTCTTGCACAGCGTGAAAGAGGCGAAATGAATAATGAGCCGATAGAAACCTACGAAGAACCCGTCGTTGATTTAGAAACCATCTCTAGCCAATCGTTAGGCTTAGTAAGATCGATCCTAATCTTAGCTTTTTTTGCCAGCTTATTAGGCATTTTGGCGCAAACGCATACCGCGGTATTCTCATTTTTAGATGGCATTACCTTATGGACCACCAATAGCAATGTAAATGGTATTGAGCAACAAGTGCCCATTACATTAAAGTCGATTTTATTTGGCATCATGTTAGTCGGGTTCTCAGTCGTTATTGCGAAGAATCTACCCGGTTTACTTGAATTAATGCTCTTACAAAGACTCGATTTATCACCAGGCACAGGTTTTGCGATTACCACGGTAAGTAGCTACCTTGTGGTATTTTTTGGCACGTTGTTCGGTTTTTCAACCTTGGGCATGGAATGGTCAAAATTACAGTGGTTAGTTGCCGCATTATCAGTGGGCTTAGGTTTTGGCCTCCAGGAAATTTTTGCCAACTTTATTTCCGGTATTATCATTCTATTTGAAAAACCGATCCGTATCGGCGATACCGTCACCATTAGAGATCTCACTGGTACTGTCAGTAAAATCCAGATTCGAGCAACCACAATTGTCGATTGGGACCGTAAAGAAATTATCGTGCCTAACAAAGCCTTTATCACCGAGCAATTGGTCAACTGGTCTTTATCAGATCCAATTACCCGCGTTATCGTCACGGTATCTGTGTCTCGTGATTCAGATCCAACCAAAGTAGAAATGCTATTGCATCAAGCGGTGCGCGAATGTGATTTATCATTAACCAGCCCAGAACCCGAAGTGTGGTTTGCTGGTTTTGGTCAACACACACAAGATTATGAAGTACGTTCGTATGCTAAAGACATGTCTGATCGTTGGCCGCTGCGCCATAATTTACATAAGCGTATTAGTAAAAAATTGAAAGACAATAATGTTGAACTTGCCTACCCTCAGATGGAAGTTCATATTAATCATGCGCCTAAAGAATCCACAGGATTATACAAGGGCTAAGCTAAGTATTGATTAAGGACACCTATGCTCGTTTTTGCTCACCGCGGCGCCAGCGGTTATGCTCCTGAAAACACCTTAGCCGCGATGGACAAAGCGCTCGACTTGGGTGTTAATGCCATTGAACTGGATGTGCATTGCGTTGAAGGTGAATTAGTGGTGTTTCATGATCGCCGCTTAGAAGGTAAATCAACCGGAACAGGGCTAATCCATTTAACCACCAAGGCAGCATTGGCTCAATTTACGGTTGGCGGACAAGCAATCCCCACATTGTGGCAAGTACTCGAACGAGTCAGTGTTAGCGGCAAAGGCTCGTGTACTATTAACATCGAATTAAAAGGCATTGGCTGCGTACAACCGTTTATTGCCTTATATCCTCAAGCCTTAGAGCAACTTAGTTTCACCCCAGAACAACTGTTAATATCATCCTTTAACCATCCTTATTTGGCGCAGATAAAACAGTCTTTTCCGCACGCGGTGATCGCACCATTATTAGCAGGCATTCCGCTCGATCTAGCTACAATAATGACCACACTTAATGCCTATTCAATCAACCTTGATGTTGGTTTTATTAATCAAGCCATTGTTGATGATGCCCACCAGCGAGGCGGCAAAGTGTTTGTTTATACGGTTGATAACCCACAAGATATTCAAGCGTTAAAAGCGATGGGCGTGGACGGTATATTCAGTAATTACCCAGATAAAGCCATCGCTGCTGCAATGATGCCGATAACAACCGATTATAGCGCTTGGTTTGAATAATCTAGTTATCCCACGTTCGACAATGAGGTTAATGTGGCACATAAACTGTTATTACTCACCAGAGAAAACGATCAATATAGGCAACTATTAACAAAACTTTGCCTGCCGAACCTCGAAATTGTTGACGATCTGATGGTTGATGATTCTGGCCATTATACTGGCGGCAATATTAGCGATACCGATATTTGGTTAGCAGAACCTCATCTAGCCGCTTCATTATTGCCGCATGTACCGTCGCCCAAATGGTTACAATCTACCTTTGCCGGTGTCGATGCATTAATGCATATGTCGTTACCACATGATTATTTACTGACTAATATTCGCGGTGTGTTTGGTCCACTCATGAGCGAATATGTTTTTGGTTACCTGCTAAGCCATTATCGTCAGCATAATGCGTACACTCAACAGCAACAACAGCAGCGTTGGTTACCGGGTAGTTATGGTACTTTGCAAGGAGTCAAACTATTAATATTAGGCACCGGCTCTATCGCACAGCACCTTGCAAAAACAGCCCATCATTTTGGTATGACTGTCAGCGGGCTTAATCGAAAAGGTGCTCCTGTTAGTGGCTTTGATAACATCGACACCATTGATAAATTAGCCGACTATTTGCCTCTAGCAGATGTGATTGTTAGCGTATTGCCCAATACACCTCAAACCAAGCACATATTAAATACGGCTAATCTGTCGTTATTAAAAGCAGATGCCATGTTATTTAATATTGGCCGAGGTAACGCCATTGAATTAGCTGCGTTACAAGCTGAATTAACCTTACAACCACAACGTCAAGCCATATTAGATGTATTCGAACAAGAGCCCTTACCTGCTGATCATCCACTATGGCATTACCATAACGTCACTATCACACCGCATATCGCTGCACTAAGCTTCCCTGAACAAGTAACACAAATTTTCAGCCACAACTATCAACTATGGCAACAATCTAAACCATTACAATATGTGGTCGACGTTAAACAAGGTTACTAAAGCTGCAATCAATTTAGGATTAACAGGGAAGGCTTGCGGAGATTTTGATCACTTTGGTGTATAACATCAAGCATGTACTTAATCTAATCCAGCTAGCATCTAACATTAACCACTTTCACAGTTCTCTTCACTCATCGAACTAAATTCATTTATATCAATACGTTAATTAACAACTGGTTTATGCCGGGACTAATATCGCGGTGCTGGTTTATCGGAAAAAGGTGAGCCAGATCAAACTGTATTAAAAATGATCGCTACATAAGCAAAATAGTTATTGCCAATGATAACTGTTTTCATTTAGAATTAGATTACTTTCTAGCTCAGACCATTTTTTTGAATGAAGAGGCTTTCCCTATGTTCGTTTGTCTTTGTCATGCGATTACCGACACTCAAATCAAAGCAGCTGTTAGCTTAGGTGACAGTTCGTTAGCTGATGTAAAGAAACGTCTTGGCGTTGCTGACCAATGCGGCAAATGTGCCCGCATGGCTAGTCAAATAATTCAAACACAGCTTGAGTACGAACCTAATTTCTATGAAGTTGCCTAGTCGCATTAATATATAAGTCGACTCTGCTTCCATAAAAAAATGCTGCTCATATGACATATGAGCAGCATTTTTTTATTCTACAATCCAGCATTCTTACTCGTTTATATCCAGATTATCGTCTTGCAAGCCGTCTTCTGCCAATGGTCCCATTTCGACATCAACACTGTCTACGCGTTGTAATCCTCTTGGTAACTTAGCACCACGACGACCACGCTCACCACGATAGTGCTCTAAATCGCTTGGTTTCAAGGTTAGCTTGCGCTTACCAGCCCACAACGTTACTGCGGTATTATGTGGCACAACATTTAAGTGCAAAAGTAACTCTTCACGATTTTTAGCGCGATCGGTTGGAATACCGATAATCTTGTTGCCTTTACCTTTTGATAACTGTGGCAAGGCATCTAAACTAAACATCAACATTCGGCCTTCAGAGGTAATCGCTAACAACGACTGATCTGCCGTTTTATTGATTAACTTTGGCTGCATAGCTAACGCATTGGTTGGCAGACTGAGTAGTGCCTTACCGGCTTTATTGCGGCTAACCAAATCTGGGTAAGCACAAATAAAGCCATAACCAGCATCGGTTGCCAACAAGAAGAACTGTTCATCTTCGCCCATGAGTACATGTTGCATCGTCGCGCCAGGAGCCATATTAAAGCGTGTGGTAATTGGCTCGCCTTGGCTGCGCGCCGAAGGCAACGTATGACTGTCTGTGGCAAATGCACGTCCAGTCGAATCTATAAACACCGCAGCTTGGTTACTCTTGCCCATCACGCTACAAAGATAACTGTCACCAGACTTATACGATAAGCCTTCTACATCTACATCATGGCCTTTAGCACAACGTACCCAGCCTTTATCAGACAATACAACTGTGACAGACTCAGTTGGCGTTAACTCTTGCTCAGTCAGCGCTTTGGCATCTAAACGTTCAATAATTGGCGAGCGACGATTATCACCATAAGTCTCACCATCTTGGATTAATTCTTTTTTCACTAAGGTTTTCATGCGACGTTCTGAGCTTAACAATAACTCTAATTTGTCACGTTCTGCCGCAAGCTCATCTTGCTCACCTTTAATTTTAAATTCTTCAAGCTTGGCTAAATGACGTAATTTTAACTCTAAAATTGATTCAGCTTGTTTATCTGACAAGTTAAAGCGTGCCATCAACTCAGCTTTAGGTTCGTCGTTATAACGAATAATTTCAATCACTTCATCAATGTTTAAAAACGCAACCATCAACGCTTCTAAAATATGTAACCGGGCTAATACTTTATCAAGTCGATATTGCAAGCGGCGAGTGACCGTTGTAAGGCGGAACTCCAACCACTCAGTTAACAGTTGTTTCAGACCTTTTACTTTCGGACGACCGTCCAGTCCCAACACATTTAGGTTAACTCGAAAGCTTTTTTCAAGATCTGTCGTCGCAAATAAATGGGTCATTAGCTGATCACAATCAATGCGATTTGAACGAGGTACAATCACTAATCGCACTGGGTTTTCATGATCAGATTCATCACGTAAATCAGACACCATCGGCAGCTTTTTGGCCTGCATTTGATTGGCAATTTGTTCTAAAATCTTACCGCTACTGGCTTGATGCGGTAATGAAGTAATAACAATCTCGCCCTGCTCTTCACTGTAAACTGCACGCGCTCTGATTGAGCCTTTACCAGTTTCATAAATCCGCTCAATATCAGCTCTAGGAGTAATAATTTCGGCTTCTGTTGGATAATCAGGACCAGGAACAAACTCCATTAGGCGGGCTAAATCAGCTTTAGGATTATCGATTAGCTCTATACAGGCGCCTACTAATTCACGCACGTTATGCGGCGGAATATCCGTTGCCATGCCCACTGCGATACCGGTAATACCATTCAATAATATATGCGGTAATCGTGCTGGTAAGGTTACAGGCTCTTTCATGGTGCCATCAAAGTTAGGGCTCCAATCTACGGTACCCTGCCCTAATTCCGACAATAACACTTCAGAAAACTTTGATAATCTAGCTTCGGTATAACGCATTGCAGCAAATGACTTAGGGTCATCTGGCGCACCCCAGTTACCTTGGCCGTCAACCAGCGGATATCGATAGGAAAATGGCTGCGCCATTAACACCATTGCTTCGTAACACGCACTATCACCGTGCGGGTGATATTTACCTAACACGTCGCCGACAGTACGGGCTGATTTTTTGTGTTTAGATTGCGCTGATAAGCCTAATTCGCTCATTGCATAGATAATGCGGCGTTGGACAGGTTTTAGACCATCACCAATGTGCGGTAGGGCGCGATCCATAATCACGTACATGGAATAATTTAAATAAGCCCCTTCGGTAAAGCGCCTCAGCGGCATTTGCTCTACACCATCAAGGCTTAATTCAATCGCATCACTCATTATTCGTTTCCTGTGATTGTTCGGGTGCATTATAAAACAAGCGGTAAATATTACCTTTTAGATCATCTGAAATGTACATTGCACCATCAGGCGCATTAATTACATCAAATGGACGTGCTACCGGAAATTCTCCATCCAGAAAACTCACTACGGTTTCACGTTTAATAATTTTGTTATCTTCCATTTCAAGCATTACAATTTGATAACCGACTTTACTTGAACGGTTCCACGAACCATTTTCAGCCACAAAAATCTGTTTGCGATAACGTTCAGGAAATTGCTCGCCTCGGTAAAAGCTTAATCCCGTTGCAGCAACATGGGCTGGTAATTCAAATTCGGGCAGGGTGATGTTTAAATTTTCCGGTTTATCATAGGCGGGTTCAATAACATCTTTACCGTGCAAATAAGGAAAGCCAAAATGGCTGCCTTTAACGTCTAAACGGTTTATCTCATCAGCGGGAATATTATCGCCCATCCAATCTCGGCCTAAATCAGCAAACCATAACTTGTTAGTATCGGGTGACCAATCAAAGCCAATAACACTGCGAAGCCCAGAAGCTACTTGCTCACTGGCACCGGTATCGACATTAATCGCTAATATACTGCCAAATGGCGAAGCAGCCTCGCACACATTACAAGGCGAGCCGATGGCAATGTACAAACGTCCGTCGGGTCCAAAATGCATCGAACGCGAATACTTTTTGTCTAAGCTTGGTAAATTTGAATACACTTCACGCGCACGGCTAGGGCGACGCAAGCGAGACTCAATCTCTTCAAAACGGATAATGCGATCGTCTTCAGTGACGTATAATGAACCATCATGAAAGGCTAACGCTTCAGGATAATCGAGGCCTCTGGCAATAAGATAACGTTTATCAACTTGGCCATTTTGATCGCTATCAACTAGCGCATAAACAGTGCCACTTTTTTGAGAGCCTACAAAAAGAGTGCCCTCATCGCCTACAGTTAATTGCTTAATATCACCTAAATCGGAAGCATATAAACTTAATCCAAAACCTTTGGTAACGGTAATCATCACCGATTGCGCAGCAGAGGCTAAAATAGGCGTCAGGGCTAAAAACATAACCCCCATGAAGGCGAATTTACCGCCCAAATTTACGTAAGATCGTAATCTAATATATTGCATGCTAATTATCTTTTGCCTTATGTTATACATTATTATTGGCACTAAGAAACACGGCTAAAGTAACGCTAGGTCACCTTTGGTTTCTAACCAACTTTTACGATCCGGTGCACGCTTTTTGGCAAGTAACATATCCATTAATGCCACGGTCTCATCGGCATCATCAATGGTTAATTGCACTAAGCGTCTAGTATTGGGATCCATAGTGGTTTCACGTAGCTGCAACGGGTTCATTTCACCCAGACCTTTAAAACGAGTCACTTGCACTTTACCTTTTTTATTTTCTGCCGCTATACGGTCTAAAATACCGGTTTTTTCCGCTTCATCCAAAGCGTAAAAAACCTCTTTACCGATATCAATACGAAATAACGGTGGCATTGCAATATACACATGACCATTGTTAACTAATACACGATAATGCTTTAAAAACAACGCACACAACAATGTCGCAATATGCAGCCCATCAGAATCCGCATCGGCTAAGATACAAATTTTACCATAACGTAATTCTGAAATATCATCACTGTCAGGATCGCAACCAATCGCAATCGAAATATTATGTACCTCTTGCGACGCTAACACTTGTCCGGAATCAACTTCCCAGGTATTTAAAATCTTACCTCTTAGCGGCATAATCGCTTGAAACTCGCGGTCTCGAGCTTGTTTAGCGCTACCACCAGCAGAATCACCCTCTACTAAAAACAACTCTCCTCGCATTGGGTCTTGGCCACTACAATCGGTTAACTTGCCCGGTAACGCAGGTCCAGAAGTGACTTTTTTACGCGCGACTTTTTTGGCTGCCTTTAAGCGCCGCAATGCATTGCCAATACACAATTCTGCCAACTGCTCTGCTAACTCAGTATTAGAATTTAACCACAACGAAAAGGCATCACGAGCAATACCAGAAACAAATGCAGAGCTTTGACGGCTCGATAATTTTTCTTTGGTTTGCCCAGCAAATTGTGGATCTTGCATTTTTATCGATAAAATAAACGCCGCACGGTCCCAAATGTCTTCGGGCGACAACTTAATTCCCCGAGGAACAAGATTGCGAAATTCACAAAACTCACGCATAGACTCAAGCAAACCTTGTCTAAACCCATTCACATGAGTACCACCTAATGGTGTCGGAATTAAGTTAACGTAGCTTTCACTTAAACTTTCGCCACCTTCTGGTAACCATGTAATAGCCCACTCAGCAGCTTCTAATTTGCCTTTAAAGCTGCCAACAAAAGGCTCTTCAGGTAATAAAACCGAGTCTTTTATCGCTTCTTTGAGGTAATCAGTTAAGCCACTTTCATAAAACCATTCATGCACATCACCATTTTGTTTATTGGTGAATTTAATCCGCAAACCAGGGCACAATACCGCTTTAGCTCGCAGAATATAAATTAATTTACTGACCGAGAAATTAGGTGAATCAAAATAACTTACATCGGGCCAAAAATGCACTCGGGTCCCGGTATTGCGACGTCCACAAGTACCCGTCACCACCAACTCTTCGACCTTAAAACCATTCTCAAAGGCCATTTCGTATATTTGTGCATCACGGCGAACGCTGATTTCAACTCGGGTGGATAAGGCGTTAACAACAGAAATACCAACCCCGTGTAAACCGCCCGAGAATTGGTAGTTTTTATTGGAAAACTTACCGCCAGCGTGCAATTTAGTTAGGATCAGTTCAACCCCAGGAATGCCTTCTTCAGCGTGAATATCCACCGGCATACCGCGGCCATCATCGGTCACTTCAAGGGAATTATCAGTATGGAGTACAACTTCAATTTTAGTCGCGTGTCCTGCCAGAGCTTCATCAACACTGTTATCAATGACTTCTTGCCCAAGATGATTTGGTCTAGAGGTGTCGGTATACATACCTGGACGGCGTTTTACCGGGTCAAGTCCATTAAGGACCTCAATAGCGTCAGAAGTATATTGGTTGCTCATAATCCACACATTTGGAGTTAAATAGAGCCAAAGTTAGCTCAAATTGATCGTTGTTTGTAACGGTAGAAAGTTACAACTGAATAAATTTACATATTTTGTCTAATTGTTGTTCATAGCCGACAAAACTGTGGTCGCCATTAGGCTCTAAATGTAATTCACAGCTATGGTACTTATGTAATGCTTGTCGATAATCTAACACTTCGTCACCAGTTTGCAACAGCACCAGAAAACGATCCGGGTGCCGGATCACGTGAGTATTATACAGGGCGACATCATCTTGATGCTGCGGCAACACTTGATAATGCTCATTGGTATAAGGATTATATTGAGGCCCGATAAACTCTTCAAATAATTCGAACGGTTTTACCGCCGGATTAATCAAAACAGCTCTGCCACCATACGTTTCGGTTAAATAACTGGCAAAATAGCCACCTAACGACGAGCCAATAAAGCGCAATATCTGCCCTTGCCGTTTCGCTTGCTCAGCGATGTTGCACAATAAAGCCATAGCAGCAGAGGGTGATGAAGGTAATTGTGGTTGGTGAAAGTCGACTTGTGGATAATGTTGCTGAATATAGTGTGCGGTTTGAACGGCCTTATCCGACTGAGGAGAACTATTAAAACCATGTATATAAAGCAGCATATTCCCTCGCGAGACGGTTAATCAATACTTAACGTCCCTTAGTAACATAAGATGACGCACTAAACTAGTATCCGCTGGCCTCATTATCGGGTGCAAATCGATTTCCAGGCACGCGATACACATTAGTACGAATGCTACCATCGCCTGCCAACTCCAGCAAACGATAACCCGGTTGACGATGATCTAAGGCGAAATAGGAGGATAATGGTTTAAACTGAATACACGTCGATGGTGTCGCCATTAGTGGAATAGGACCATGCGGTCCACGATGAATATTATCGACTTGTTGGTGTACGTGCCCCCAAAGAACGCCTTTCACTTGCGGGTAGCGACTTGTTCGTTGCAAAAAGTCTTCGCCATTCATCATGCAATGCTGATCTAACCAAGCGCACTGCATTAAAATAGGATTATGGTGCATCACTAATAACACATGTTTATCTGGTGTCGCCTTAATTGAAGCCTCGATCAATGCAAACTGCTGTTCGCCCATATAGCCACCAGGCTTACCACGAACAGTTGAATCAAGCATTAATATTAGCCAGTTACCAATAATTATCCGTTGTTGACCAAACACTTTTTCACCCTGCATACGCAGACTCATTAAGCGAGGATCATCGTGGTTTCCGGGTAAGTAATGACAAGGCAGATCTAACATCTCAATCTTCTGCACAAAGTGCTGATAAGACTCAGGTGAATAATCTTGGCTAATATCTCCCGTAGCCAATAAAATATTGGCGGGATATTGGGTTGCAATAAATGTATTCAACACGGCTTGAAGACTTTGTGCCGTATTAACACCAAGCAATTGACCTTCAGGATCAGCAAAAAGATGCGGATCCGTCACTTGTACTAATCGCACAGGCTCATTTTCAGCAACAGAATAATGCACTGCGTCTTTAAGCACAAAATATTCCTAACATGGTAAAAAGAAGAAAAAAGCTACGATTGGCAAGTCACTCTCAGAGACCCAATCTTCAACAGCTCCTCAAGGAATGCATTCACCTGAAATTTTTCATCGCTATGATGCATATGTATATTCGGGTAATCATACACTGGCTTTAAGCGATAAATCTGTTGGCTAGTTAACACTTCTGCTAATTGAGCATCATGATAGACACGAACAATTGCGTTTGGAGATTTAAAAAAATGTCCATTTGGTATAGGGCGCGATATTTCGATTAACTGAGTATATTTAGTATTCTCAAGAAGATTGATCGACAACTGGCCAAACTCACCTTCAACCTGCCAAGGCACATTGACCGTAATTTGATCGGGTAACCATTTTAAAATATGTGCATAATTTCGACCACATACCGCTAAAAATGCGCTGATATTGGGTTGATATTTTTGCTTGTTTCGCTGGTTAAACTCTGCCACTCAATCATTCCTATCTTGCTTATCACCATGTTCAATAAACTAAAGTGCGTCACGAATCTGTTGGTAGTTTAGCATCAACCATTGGATGCCTAATACCGTCGATGCATTGTCAATGCGACCATTATTAATCCATTCATAGGCTTGTTCACGGCTAACAACATGCACACGAATATCTTCATTTTCATGTTCAAGTCCGTGTATTCCGCCAGCTTTGGTCGTATCAACCTGCCCCCAAAACAAATGAAAACGCTCTGAAGTGCCACCAGGACTGACTAAGTAACTGTTTATGCGTGTTAAACCTAATAGACTTAATCCAGCTTCTTCGGCCAATTCTCGCTCTGCAACTTGTTCTGGAAATTCGCCGGGCTCAATCATACCTGCCACTAACTCAAGAAGCCAGATTGATTTAGTAGTTGCTAATGCAGGTACCCTAATTTGTTCGATTAATACAATTTCATCACGAACCGGGTCATAAGGCAGTACAACCACCGCATTACCGCGCTCAAAAACCTCACGGGTAATCTCACCACTCCAGCCACCTTTAAACAACTTATGCTTAAAGGTGTATTCGTCCAACTGGAAGAAACCTTTATACAACACTTTTTTAGATATCAAACTAAAACCTGACTCTGCGTCAAAGGTTGTTAACACCGATTGCTCAGACATATTTATCCTTGTCTATCAAAACATAAACTAACGGGTCATTTTAACAGTTTAAATTAACATAATTAAGAACTAAGCATTTGAGCTTGAAAAAGCAAAAACGGGTCTAATTAAAATAAAATCTGTTACACTTCAAATTTGACTTGAAAATGAAAAAATCACTACTATTAAGTAGTGCACAATATGTAGTAATCGACATGACATAATCGATATATTGTGAGCAATATGTAATCAACAATGAAATGTCGACATTGAACGACGCTATCATCTGTAAATTATTGTGCATATTCATTAAGCAAGTGAGTTAACACTGATTGCCGAGTTAAGATTAAATGATGATCAATCATTCACTTAACCAAGAGCATGACCAAATTATAAGTTAATCAACACCTCAAATTACCGAGGAATTGTCTAAAAAGGGCAGCAAATGAAATTCAAAATTGGTTCATTATACGCAGCATTAGCATTTGCTATTGCAGCACCAGCAGTACAAGCTGACGATTTACTTCAAATATATCAGCAAGCACTCACTAGCGACCCTATCGTTTTACAAGCCAAAGCACAACGTGATGCGTTATACGAGAGTATTGAAGAAAACCGTGCACCGTTATTACCAACCATCAGCGCAAACGTTGGTTATGCCAAAGCGTGGAACGATCCTTTAGCAGACACCGACGGTTTAACGGGTGGTGTTAGCTTAACTCAAGTTATCTACGATCATAGTGCATGGGTTGGTTTAGATCTTGCTGAAATGGCAGCATCTCAAGCCGACTCAACTTATGCATCGTCATTACAATCGTTAATCACTCGCGTAACTAAAGCGTACTTTGACGTATTAACGGCTAAAGATAACTACGAGTTCCAAGGTGCAGAAAAAGCCGCCATTGAACGTCAGCTTGAACAAACTAAGCAACGTTTTGCAGTCGGCCTAACCGCAATTACTGATGTACATGAAGCTCAAGCACAATATGACTTAGCATCAGCATTAGAAATTTTGGCTCAAAATACCCTAGACAATAGCTACGAAACATTACGTGAAATTACTGGTATAGATCATAAATCAATTGATATTCTTGATACTAACCGTTTTTCAGCCGTTACACCTGCCCCAGCATCATCTGCTGCTTGGTTAAAAATGGCCGAAACCAATAGTATCGATTTAATGACTCAACGTATCGCTAAAGATATCGCCAATGAAACCATTAAATTGTACAAAGCTGGCCACATGCCTTCATTGAACTTCAATGCTGGTTACAACAAAGGCGTTGATCAAACGCCTGGTCCAGATTATGACAACAGCAATGTTGGTATCACGTTAAGCATTCCAATTTTTGAAGGCTTTAAAGTCACCTCTCAAGTGAAGCAAGCGCAATTCCGATATGTGGAAGCTAGCGAGAAATTAGAACAAACTCATCGTAGCGTTACCAAAAACGTGCGTAATAACTTTAACAACGTGAATGCGTCTATCAGTTCAATCAAAGCGTATGAGCAATCAGTTATTTCATCTGAAAGCGCGCTAAAAGCAACCCAAGCTGGTTTTGAAGTGGGTACGCGTACAATTGTTGATGTGCTAAACCGTACACGCGACTTATATGATTCAAAGCGTCAACTATCTGAAGCTCGTTATGGTTATATTAACTCTATATTAGCGCTTAAACAGGCTGCGGGTACGTTGAACGAAGATGATGTTATCTCGATTAACAGCGGACTTATTGCTCAATAAGCACTAGTCACTAAGCACTAAGCTTACACAAAAATAAGCTCCCACAAAAAAACCGCCAATTGGCGGTTTTTTTATAGGCATTACAATTATTTACATAATCGTTAAGCTCGATACCGAATTAGAAAACTAATTCAACACCAGCAAATGCACCACTAAAGTCAGTATTCTGAGAAACACCAGAGAAGTTGCTTACATCAAAATTGAACTCGCGGTAACCAACACGGATAGAAGTATCGACAGCTAATCCGTCAAACTGCCATCCTAAACCTGCACCATAGTCATATACATTAGATTCATCTACACCGATCATTACATCAGCAAAGCCAAACAAACCTAAACCAATCATGCCGACTTGTGCACTGGCGTATCCCATCACGATACCGCTATCGATATCCACCTCTTCTGGGTGACCTGCATCAGCAACACGTAATGAACCACTCATTAACTTGTATGCCGCACCTAAATCAACAGACACTAAGTCATTATCGAGAATTTCGTAATACAATACAAAGTCAGTATTACTTAAGTCATTAGTCACTGAGGTTGCGCCAGTAAAATTGTGACCGTTAAAGTTAAAATCGGCATTAGCAAGACTCGTGCTCGACTCAAGACGGTTTTCACGAATTTTAACATTAGGCACAAACGGCAATGGATGCTCAACAGCAATCCACACACTACCTTGTGAAGAATCATCATTAAAGCTGTGAGCAACACCACTATCATCATTAAATGCATTTGTGGTGTCTGCCTGCCAATAATCGGCGCCTACTTTAAAACCCAATACAGTTGCCGCATGAGCCGATGACACACTTAAAAGGCCCACTACAGCTGTGGCAAGAAGAGTCTTTTTCATCATTATCCTTGTGAGAGTAAATTAGTTAAATCAATTACCGCGGCATTTGCACGCGAAATATAATTAGCCATCACCAACGAGTGATTAGCCACTAAACCAAAACCATTTCCATTAAGAACCAAAGGGCTCCAAACTGTTTGCTGAGTTGCTTCAAGTTCACGAATAATTTGACGTAAACTGACCTCAGCGTTTTTCTTTTCTAACACATCGGCAAAATCAACTTCAATAGCCCGCATAAAATTCAATAATGCCCAGGCTGAACCACGGCTTTCATAAAATACATCATCAATTTTCCACCAGCTGGTTTTAATTTCATTACTCGATAAACCCGGTGTAGATTGACGCGCAGACTTATCACCTGCTAAATCAGTATTTAAGCGTTCTTGGCCCACACTGGCAGATAAGTGTTGCGACATACTGCCTAAGCGTTTCTGAACTTCTTTCAACCATTCATTGAGATTATCTGCACGAGCATAAAACTGAGCATTATTGTTATCAGCGTCGTTGATTTTAGCACGGTAAAGTTTCAATAATTTGATCGCATCACGATACTCACCTTCAGCACTTGGCACTAACCAACTAGTATGACCAATGTTTAACTTCGAATGAGCGGCTAACAAATCAGTGTCCGCCGTCGACTGCGACTGCGAACGACTAAACTCTTTACGCATAGTCAGTGCTAAATCACGCACTTGCTCTAATGCACCAAATTCAAATGCAGGCATGTTATCCATCATTACCGACGGAGGCATAATATCATTAGATAGCCAACCACCTGGTTTATCCAGCAAGGTTTCCATGGTATCAATTAATGCAGTCGTTGTGGCATAACCCACAATTAACTTACCGTTATCGGTTTGCGACGAGACCGGCTTAATGGGATCCGGCTCAACGCTCCACCACACGCTAACAAAGTAAAGTACTAAACCCAGCACACCAACAACGGCTAAAATTTTATTCCTTGTTACTTGCATCAATATTGCTCCTTAATGATGGTGATGATGCTCGACATGTTCATCATGTTGAGCCGCGGTCTGTTTAAGCACTGTAAGCTCAATCATAAGATGCTGACCATCTTCAAAAATTAATTCTAAAGGCACTTTATCATCAATAACCAATGGCGCGGTTAACGACAACAACATCACATGGTCGCCAGTAGGTTGAAGTGTTAACGAACCGTGAGACGGTATAGTAAACCCTTCGACTTGACGCATTTTAACCATGCCATCTTCTTCTAAAATTGTATGTAACTGCGCTACTTTTGCCGCACTGGTCTTCACTTCAACTAACTTAACATCGCTGTTGTTATGATTTTCTAACGTAAAATAAGCGGCGGTATTAGGCACACTCGCAGGCATAGCTCTAACATGTCCATCGACCAGGACAACGTTAGCAGTGGCGGCGAATGATAATGATGATAACACTAAAAAGTTAAACAGATGTTTGAATATTGCTTTCAATGTCTTAAACTCCATGTAATCCCACTCGCGTTCACAACAGGAAGCTACGAATGAGTCATATTCAGGTAAGAGATGATCAAGGCGTGCGTATCATCAGTTTTAATCGTCCAGAAAAGCGCAATGCCTTTAATCTAGAAATGTATCAGCAATTCACAGAATACCTGATCCAAGGTGAAGCCGACAATGATATTCGTGCCTTTCTGTTCCATGGTACCGAAAACTGTTTTACCTCTGGCAATGATATCGTCGATTTTCTGCAAAGTGGTGCCTTAGATGACAATCATCCAACCGTTAAATTCTTGTTTTGTTTGTTAGATCTTAAAAAGCCTGTGGTTGCAGCGGTAACCGGAGCGGCTGTGGGAATAGGAACAACTCTACTATTGCATTGCGACTTAGTGTACGCCGACAATCAGGCTAAATTCCAAATGCCATTTGTCAATTTAGCGCTAGTACCAGAAGCAGCCTCAAGCATCTTGTTACCCTTAATTGTTGGCCAACAAAAAGCGGCTGAACTGATTTTACTGGGCGAAGCCTTTGATGCAGAGACGGCTGAAAAATTAACCATTATTAACCGCGTGGTTGCGCAAGACGAGCTCATTAGCTTCAGTCTAGCGCAAGCAAAAAAATTGGCAGCTCTGCCACCATTATCTATGCAAGCATCAAAACGGCTTTTACGTCATAACCAGGCAGAAGTTAAAGCTCAGATGAAATTAGAATTAGTTGAGTTTGCTGAACGCTTACAAAGTGACGAAGCAAAACAACGCTTCCAAGCTTTCTTAAAAAAATAACCACATACATCAATACATAACCTATCTGCGGGGTAATCAAACTTCCCCCGCTTACTCATTACTGGGCAAGCCTTAAAATCGAGATGTTTTTTGACTCATCACCACTGCAATCACAAAGTACGCAAGTAAACTAATACTTGGATTGGTTAGCACTAATCCTACTGTCACAATACGAGTCCAAAGTAATGACCAGCCATATTGTTTTGCTAACTTCGCAGATACGCCACATACAATTCGAGTTTCATCTTGTAATCTATTGATTAAACGGTTCATATTATCCTCTCGTACTTAATAAGGTTTATTCTAAAAGCAATGAGTTAAGATTAAGCTTGGTCATTAATGCTTGGCCAAAACAGCCAGCTGACTAACATCGCACACAATGCAAAACTGATAACTGGCAATAACAATAACGACATTAATGGCAGCACCAAGCCTATATTCATCGCCCCATCCATTACTTATTCTCAGCAGCTACAGCGGTACTCACTTGTGGTTGTTCAAAGCTAGCAAACTCTAAAGCTGAATTAATTTCAAAAACTTGTTCAGCAATTTGAGTTTGCAACGACAGCATTAACTCTTGCTTCACATTTGAAATCATCTCTTGGCTCGCTTGCGTCATATTCTGTTCTAGCGCAGCGACTGTATTAGAGATTGAAATTTCATCTGCTTGTGCCGAAACACTGGCGGTAACCAATAATGCTGCAGCAATTGATAGTTGAACACTACGGCGAATCACGTTGGTTGAAGTTAATGTAGACATAATGGCATCCTTTCTTGTGTTGGTTAATGGCAACTAAACACCCGTCTAGTTGATTACACAATAGGTATTACAAGCTGCGTGCCAACTTTTAAAAACTACTCTAACCACTTAATTTGTAAACTAAATAAATTAATTATAGTTTATATAACTGAACTAAAGTCGTGAGCAAAAAACCAACAGGTAGTAAAATTAACCATATAGTTAGTGAAAATGACCAGTGATTTTTATTAAACATCTTAGCAAGACTAAAACGTCGTCAGAAATAGCCCAATATTACCACCCACCGAAAAGCTACAGCGAAGTAAGTGCTTAGATGAGTGGCTGAAGTAGAGGTTAAATTAACGGCGAGATTAATAGTTGATGAATGTGATGGTTACGCTGACAGAGTTAATGGGTGAGTTAATAATTGAGAAAATGATTGCGTGAGTGACAGGTTTAGTAACTGGATTCGTGACAATCGTTACTGACAATAGTCAGTGACGGTCTAGTCTTTCTAGGTCTTATCATAGGTAATTGTCTTGGCCACTTTTGTCTAGCAGGCTTTATGGATTCTCGAGCTGATTTTACAAGCGAGTTAAAAAATCAAAAAGCGCCTAATAAAAGACGCTTTTGATATGCTAACGGCTATTGTTAATATAACCGTCTGGGCGTTTATTTGACAACGTATTCTATTGAAATACCTCGCGATATAACTTCTCGATATAACCTATTAATATAAAGTGTTATATCAAAGTCGATTCGTCACTGGCCAATGCTTCGGCATCAACAAACTCAGCGGCTTTAAGCACTACCCCAATATCAGCATTAGGCTTATGAGCATTCTCACTTAAATGACGACGCCAGCCACGTGAACCCGGCAATCCTTGAAATAAACCAATCATATGACGAGTAATGTGGTTTAACCGACCGCCTTGGGCTAAATGAGCCTCAATATACGGCAACATTTGCTCAATCACTTGCTGACGAGTAATCACCACGGTATCGAGTCCACACAATTGCTGATCAACTTGCGCCAATATATAGGGGTTTTGATAAGCTTCACGCCCCACCATCACTCCATCTAGCTGGGTTAGATGCAGCTTAGATTCTTCAAGGGTTTTAATGCCACCGTTAATGCTGATGTTCAAGTGTGGATAATCACGCTTTAACTGGTAAACCCGATCATAATCTAGCGGCGGAATTTCACGGTTTTCTTTCGGGCTTAACCCTTGTAACCAGGCTTTACGCGCATGAATAGTAAATGCACTACAACCTTGAGCGCTCACGGTTTCAATAAAATCCGTTAAAAACTGATAACTGTCTTGCTCATCAATCCCAATACGGGTTTTTACCGTGATCGGCATATCGGTTACCTGCTTCATCGCATCAACACATTGCGCTACTAACGCAGGTTCAGCCATTAAACACGCACCAAAGCGACCATTCTGCACTCTATCAGACGGACACCCTACATTGAGGTTCACTTCATCATAACCGCGCTCAGCAGCCAATTTGGCACACGCCGCTAAATCCACAGCGTTAGAGCCACCCAACTGTAACGCTACAGGATGCTCTTGCTCGTTATAAGCTAAATAGTCGCCCTTACCTTGTAATATAGCACCCGTGGTGATCATCTCGGTATACAACAAGGCTTTGCTCGACATAAGGCGTGCAAAGTAACGATAGTGGCGGTCAGTCCAATCCAGCATCGGCGCTATGGAAAAGGTGCGATCAAGCGTATCTGTTGGTATGACTAGCTTTGGTGTTGTATTCACTGAATTCTTTATACTCATAATTTGCGGTATTGATGCACCTTTTTAGCTGCATTTTGGGTAATCGTTGTTGCACAAGGAGCCAGTAAAAAAGTCATAAATTAGGCTAAAACAACTGGGCTGCCCTAAGTAATGGCTAATTATATCATTAACCCATCATCGAGAAGCAAGTGTCTACTGATTTAGGGAAAGATCACGGTGCGATAGAGTGTATACGTTGGTATGGCTAGCTTTGACGTTGTATTCACTGAATTAACACCTCTCACGTTTTTGAGTTTTTCACACATTTTAAGACGTTTTTACACGTTTTTAGAGGCCAGGGGAACCATAATGCATTGGGCAAATGAAAGTGGGGAACCCAAATTATGGTGTCTTATAGCATTCATAAACGTGATAAAGCTGATAATACACGTCAGTAGCGTTACTTAATTCGCGTAAAGAGAGACTCGCTATTGGCAGCCACGGTTATTGATTAGTTTGTTTGGTTTACAGTTGTTTTAATTCAGACCTAAGTGCAGATATTTGACGATCAATTGATTCGACTTCTGTACTTCCCTGTTGCATAACTGCAGTCATTTCTTGCGCTAGACTTTGCTGCCAAGTTGCACCCGCTAAATTATTGTTAGCTCGCTTACCAGTGGTACGCAATTGATCGATTTTATCATCACGATCTTTGAACGCTTTTTTCCGTTCTTTTTCGAGGTTTCTAATGTCACGTTCAATTTTTTGTTTACGTAAGTATTGAGCGATTTCAGCTTTTTTATCACGCGCATTAACAGCACTATCCAGCTGCCTTGCATCTATGGTCTCGTTAGTTAGGCTTTCAGGGTAACCTCTCGATGGTGCAACCACGCTGCCTACATTACTTAAATCTAACAGTTCGCTTTGGTCGTCGCACGGGTCTGCTTGATACTTACCATCTGCACACTTATAGACTTCTGCAGAAGCTGAAGCTGACACCATTATTAAAATAACGATTAATGATTTTCCATCCATAGAACACCTCTTATTTAGTTATTTTTATTGTACAACGATATGATTTCTCATGAAATTAAAAACCATAAAACCTAAGCCACAACAAGAACTTAAGGTTGCAAAAACGCAGAGTAATCCAAGGTTTATCTTCTTACTACCTTTCACAACGGCACATTGCACAACGGCACATTTCACGACAGCATTTTTGCTTAACCGAATCGGGCTGCTCGCGCTAATGGGTACTTAATACGGCTTCAGCCGACCTATCGTTATTTGTTATGTTCCGTTTGGCTTCTCGATACTATGCTCTGTTGGTTGCGGTGTTATTGTCATAATTTTAACACCTTCTGGTGATTCAAAACGGTGCCAAACATCTTGGGGGATAACCAACATTTGCCCCGTCGATAAAGGGTAACGTTGCTCTACGTTATCAACTAGAAGGACTAATGTCGTTTCTCCACCTAAAATCTGAACGAACTCATCACCTTTTGGGTGTTTCTCCCACTCACTAAAACCGGAATAATGAGCGATATATATTCCACCGTCTCTATATTCAGATAATAGCGCAAAAGCATTTTTTGCTTGTTCATTAGTGGTTTCTGGCGTTCTATGTTTCAGAAAATCAACTCGTGAAAATTGATCATTTATTGTGATTGCTACAGATTTCGACACTTGCTCGATCCTTGTGGTACATGACGTTTAGTCATTGCGTTATTGATTTATCCTACATTTGCCATCTTATTGATGTAAAGCGATTAAATCATCTTAGCTTTTCAGGTAGCCAACACAGCGTTAAAAACATGAACTAGCTAATAGAAATTCCAAACTGAATCATTACAATTACAGTCAGCGACTTAACATAATGAACTATCCAACATCGGTATAATGGAAAAGAAGCGCACGAGCATAGCTATTGCTGTGCTTATCCGTTGGTGAGCCTCGCTTTGATGTGGCATTAACCGAATTTATCATCATTGGATAATCAACGTTTGCAGTCTTCGCTGTCGCGCTAATTACTTTTAAGTGCATGGGTAATCAATATTAGCTCCAACTAGAAACCACCTTAGTCAGTAGCGCAATCAATTGATGCTCAGCTCAGCCCTTGTAGCGTTAGACCGACCATAGTAAATTAATGGCTCATTCTAGATTTTTGTTACATGAATTAACTGTATAAAAATATTTTTACCGTTAATGCCACTATCAATTTCCTTTTTGTGCTCTAAGCTTAAACCTGTATTTTACTTTGCTGATATAGTCAGTATTTGTGTTAGTCAGCTACTATAATGATAGGGCCGTGTAGCGTTACGCACTCTTTATGCCCTCTCTATATACTATGCCACCCTTTAAAATGTAGAAGGATTGCTTTGCCTATGAACGTTGAATTCATCAACCCATTTCTTGTGTCTTTAATCAATGTAATCTCTACCATGGCAACAATGGATCTTAAGCCTGGTAAACCTCAATTAAAAAACCATGACCTTGCAAAAGGTGACGTATCTGGCTTGATTGGTATGGTGGGTCCTAAAACTCGCGGTTCGCTGTCGATTACTTTTGAGCAATCACTTATCCTTGAAATTATGAATAAAATGCTTGGTGAAAAACCGGGGGTTATTAATGATGAAGTAACTGATTTAGTGGGTGAAATAACTAACATGGTGACTGGCGGTGCCAAAAACTTACTCAGCGAAAAAGGTTACGACTTTGATATGGCAACACCGGCTGTGGTGTCTGGTAAAAACCATACTATTTCTCATAAAGCGCGCGGTAAAAAAATCATGATGCCTTTTAGCCACGAATTCGGTAACGCTTTTATTGAAATTTGCTTTGAGGATTCTTAATCAAACATTAGAAGTTAACGCCAAAGTGAAAAACTGAATCTAACGCTGGCACCCAATTCTTAAAAACAACAGAGCCTCAAAACTACAGCACCTAAAAAAGTATCTAAAACAACAATGCCCAACACGTTATCTACGTATTGGGCATTGTTTATATCAATCTCATGCTCAATCGAGCAGTTCAACCAACACTCGTGGCGTAAGCTTAGTGACTAATTCATAAGCAATGGTACCAATGTGTTCGGCCACTTCTTCTACTGCAAGCGCTTTACCCCACAGCTGAACACTATCGCCGACGTTATCTTGTGCATCGGCACCTAGGTCTACGGTTAACATGTCCATAGACACTCGACCGACTATCGGTACTCGGCGGCCGTTAATCCATACCGGTGTGCCTTCTGGCGCATTACGTGGGTAACCATCACCATAACCAATGGCAACAACCCCTAAGCGAGTGTCTTTTTTAGCGGTCCAAGTTGCACCGTAGCCGACACTATCGCCGGCTTTATGTTCGCGCACAGCTATCAGATTGGATACTAATTCCATCGCCGGAATTAATCGATGATTAACGCCCCTATCACCCACCACCGGAGATACACCATAAAGCGCAATGCCGGGTCTTATCCAGTCGGCTTGGCTTGTTGGCCAAAATAAGGTACCTGCAGAATTTGCTAAGGTGCGATCGCCTTCTAAGCCACTAATCAATTGCTCAAAGGCATTCATTTGCGTTTGAGTAAGGATATTATCGGGTTCGTCGGCGCAGGCAAAGTGAGTCATTAAATGAATCGGCTTAGCCACTTGCGGACAAGCCAGCAAACGCTGATAAATACTGTCGAACTGCTCAAGACTAAAGCCGATACGATGCATGCCAGTATCAATTTTTATCCATACGGTGACAGGCTTATCTAGCGTGATAGTTTCAAGCATTTGCAATTGCGATTCATGATGAACCACAGTATCGATATTATGACTAACTAGTGTGGGTAAATCTGACTGACGGAAAAAACCCTCTAATAATAAAAGCTTACCTTTTACGCCTCCTTCTCTGAGTTGCAATGCTTCTTCAAGCCTTGCCAAACCAAACCCATCTGCGCCGCCATGATACTTGCCGACACTTTCTACATAATTTAATAAGCCGACACTTTCAGCCACATTTAATAACCCATGGCCATAACCATTGGCTTTAACCACTGCCATAATTTTGCTATTGGGCGCAATAAGGCGCAATTGTGCCAAGTTACTTTGCAATGCGTAACGACTGATTTCTGCACGAGGAAAAGGTTTCAATAGGTTGCCTTAATTAACAATAAATAACATGGCGCGGCTTGCTGTCTGTTAAGAGGTTTAGGGCCATGAATGCAACCTCATTAACAGAGATAAACTAATATCATAAATAACGATACTAAAAACACAAATACAGTCTAATCAATGATTAATCTTCTTCAAATTGCGGCCCAGCATAGTTATCAAAGCGAGAGAATTGACCTTGGAATACCAGACGAATACGACCAATAGGTCCGTTACGTTGCTTACCGATAATGATTTCTGCGGTGCCTTTATCTTCAGAGCTGTCGTTATACACTTCGTCGCGATAGATGAACATAATTAAATCGGCATCCTGCTCAATCGCACCCGATTCACGTAAGTCAGAGTTAATTGGGCGTTTATCGGCTCGTTGCTCTAGCGAGCGGTTAAGCTGCGACAATGCAATAACAGGTACTTCTAATTCTTTGGCTAAGGCTTTTAATGAACGAGAGATCTCTGAAATTTCTAAGGTACGATTATCTTTTAACGACGGTACCTGCATTAATTGCAGGTAATCGATCATGATCATTGATAAACCGCCATGCTCACGCGCAATACGTCTGGCACGACTGCGCACTTCGGTTGGGGTTAATCCTGAGCCATCATCGATGTACATTTTACCTTGTTCAAGCATGATACCCATGGTTGAAGACACGCGCGCCCAATCTTCATCGTCTAATTGACCTGTACGAATTTTGGTTTGGTCTACACGGCCAAGCGAGGCTAACATACGCATCATAATCTGTTCTGACGGCATCTCGAGACTGAAAATAAGTACTGGCTTGTCTTCATTCATGGCGGCTTGTTCACACAAGTTCATCGCGAAGGTGGTTTTACCCATAGAAGGACGCGCGGCTACAATAATTAAGTCGCCAGACTGAAAACCTGCGGTCATTTTATCTAAATCATTAAAACCACTTGAAACACCTGTCACACCGTTATGGGGATTGTTATAAAGCTGCTCAATTCTATCGACGGTTTTTTCAAGAATGCTTTTAATGTTTTCCGGGCCTTCATTGGCATTGGTACGCATTTCTGCGATTTTAAAGACTTTGGTTTCAGCCAAGTCTAATAATGCACTTGAATCACGGCCTTCTGGGTTATAACCCGCATCGGCAATTTCGTGGGCAACGGCAATCATGTCACGTACTACGGCACGTTCACGCACAATGTCTGCGTAAGATAGAATATTACCGGCGCTGGGGGTATTTTTGGCAATTTCGCCTAAGTAAGCAAAGCCGCCAGCATCGTCTAATTGATCTTCAATTTCGAGCTGTTCGGATACGGTAATTAAATCCAGCGGTTGGCCCGATTCCATTAAACGTTGCATAGCCGTGAAAATCATTCGATGAGAACGAGAATAAAAATCTTCTGGCACAACCGCTTCAGAAACACGATCCCACGCTTCAGCATCTAGCATCAATCCACCTAAAACGGATTGTTCTGCTTCTATTGAATGAGGAGGCAATTTTAATGCATTAACTTCTACATCTCTTTGCCTGTTTCTTGCTTTAAAAGCACCTTGCTGTGACATTAACACTCCCAATTTCCAACGACTTTATAAAATATGGTATAACACCGTGGTCTAGCTTAATTTGCCGTCATTACCGATTAGAATAACAGCTCCGTCAAACGGAAATAAAATAATTATTTAAGGAAAATACATGCGTATAGCACTTGTTGCAGCACTTGTGCTGACATCTGGTTTTGCCTTTGCCGATGAGGGGCAGTGGCAACCGTATCAAATGCCATCCATTGCCGACAAACTCCTGCAACGTGGTATTGATATTCCCGCATCACAACTGGCAGATTTGGGACAGTACCCAATGAATGCTGTCGTCAGTTTGGGGTATTGTACCGCCAGTTTTGTATCCCCCCAAGGCCTAGTTGTCACAAACCATCATTGTGCTTATCGCGGCATACAATATAACAGCAAAAAAGAACATAATTACCTCGCAGATGGCTTTTTAGCAAACACCCAAGCGGAAGAACCTTCTGCTGGGCCAAACGAACGCTTATACATTACCGAGGAAGTTACCAACGTGACCGATAGCGTTATGGCTAACTTAAGCACCGAACCTTTGGTACGCTTTGAAGATATCCAGGCGAATAAAAAAGCATTAATTAAAATCTGCGAATCAGATGACAACTACCGTTGCTCAGTTAACAGTTTTCACCACGGCTTAGAATATTATCTGACGAAACAGTTAATCATTCGAGATGTACGCTTGGTGTATGCGCCACCTAAAAGTATTGGCGGCTTTGGCGGCGATATCGACAATTATGAATACCCTCGTCATTCTGGCGATTTTACCTTTTTACGCGCCTATGTGGGCAAAGACGGTAAGCCTGCAACGTTTAAGAAAGGCAATGTGCCATATCAGCCTAAGAGCTACTTAAAAGTGAACGCAGACGGTGTAAAAGCAGGCGATGGTATTTTTGTGGCCGGTTATCCAGGTTCTACCAGCCGTTACAACTTAACCAGTGAGTTACAGTTTGCTAGTGATTGGATATATCCAACCTACGCAAAACGCTACCAGTTGCAAATTGATACCATTACCTTAATGGGCGATGTAGATAAAGATATCGCGCTTAAATATGCCGGCACTATGGCCTCAATGGCTAACCGGATGAAAAAGCTTAATGGCTTATTAGATGGCTTTAACGCCACTGATATTGTTGGTATTAAACAGCAACGTGAGAATGACTTTCTCGCTTGGCTTAAAAAAGATCCTGGTGCTAACCAAAATCTCATCAGTGATCTTGAAGCACTACTTGCTGAAAAACATCAGCAAATGCAAACCAATTATTTCTTTAAAAATGCCCAATCAAGCGAAATGCTCCAGGCTGCTAGCAAACTGTACCGTTTAGCTAAAGAAAGGAAGAAACCCAATGACCAACGTGAGTCAGGGTTTCAGCTGCGTGATATGAAAATGTTTAAAGCAGCACTTAAACGTATCGATAGCAGCTTCGATCCCGTGGTCGATAAAATTTTATGGTTACAAGACTTACAAGCCTATGTAAGACAACCGTTAAAAACTGAAGTGTTTGATAACGCCTTAAGCAGCTCAGACAATTTTGAACAGCTAGAGTCTAAAGTGGAAGGTTTGTATGCATTAACAGAGCTCACCGACCAAGCTAAACGCCTAGCGTGGATGAGTAAAAGAGCTGAAGATTTTGAGATTAGCGATGACCCATTTATTCGTTTAGCGGTGGCCATTCATGACACCAATATGGCATTGGAAAAGAGCGAAAAGCTACTTGCAGGTAAATTGTCATCTGTTCGTCCTGAATATATGAAGGCGATTATTGATTATTACAAATCAAATAACTGGCCTGTATACCCTGATGCTAACCGCACATTACGTATTACCTACGGTATGGTTGATGGCTATCAATCTAAAGATGCATTATACAAGCAGCCATTTACTCGCTTAGCTGGCATCCTAGCCAAAAACACCGGTGAAGCACCGTATAATGCTCCCGCGAAACTGTTAGCGGCAATTAAAGCTGACGACTTAGGTAAACATCGCGTCACATCGGTATATAAGCAGCAAAGCAGTTGTCAATTTATGTCTTGTTTAGACAAGCCCGCCGATTTTAACTCTGTACCGGTTAACTTTTTATCAAGTGCTGACACTACTGGTGGTAACTCAGGCTCACCAGTGTTAAATGGTAAAGGTGAGTTAGTTGGTCTTAACTTCGACTCAACTTATGAAGCCATCACTAAAGACTGGTTCTTTAACCCAACGATTACCCGTGCCGTACATGTCGATATTCGCTACATTTTGTGGATGATGGACAAGGTCGATCACGCTGATAATTTGATAAAAGAGTTAACCTTAGTGACCAAGACTGAAGGAGAAGCAAAGGTAGCAACTGAAGTTACTGCCATAGCAACAACCGAAATATTGCCTGAAATTGCAACTGAAGCAGTAACAGTCGTCACACCCGAAGTGGCAACTGAGGCACCAGCCAAAGTGGTAACTGAGACACCAGCCAAAGTGGTAACTGAGACACCAGCCAAAGCGGCAACTGAGGCACCAGCCAAAGTGGCAACTGAGACACCAGCCAAAGTGGCAACTGAGACACCAGCCAAAGCGGTAACTGAAGTAGCGCCTGATGTTGCAATAGAAACTGCAACTGAAATACCAGCAGAAGCGGCAATTGAAGTTGCACCCGATGTTGCAATAAAAGCAGCGACTGAAGTTCCTACCAATGCAGTGGTTGCAGTAACACCAGAAGCATCTGCCGAAGTTACAACAGAAATACCAGCCAAACCAGCAGTTGCAGTAACGCCTGAAGTAGCCCCCGAAGTTACAACCAAAGCATCTGCTAAAGCCGGAGTTGTAGTCGTACCAGAAGCCGCTGCAGAAGTTGCAACCAAAGTACAAGCCAAAGCGGCAGTTGTAGTAGCCCCTGAGGCAGCTGCCGAAGTTACAACAGAAATACCAGTCAAACCAGCAGTTGTAGTAGCCTCTGAAGTTACAACCAAAGAACAAGCCAAAACGGCAGTTGTAGTAGCCCCTGAAGCAGCTGCCGAAGTTGTAACCAAAGCACCGGCCAAAGCGACTGTTGTAGTAGCGCCTGAAGCAGCGACTAAAAAAGAACTAAACTAGCCCTGGTAAACAATATTCCAGTGACCATCAAATAGAGGTTCACTGGAATATTCTCTGGCATTGAAAGATCCTAAACAGCTGGCCATGCGGCCTAAACAGATGGTGTTAACAAGGCTAGTGATTAAATCGCAGACATAAAAAAACACCGCCCGGAGGCGGTGTTTTTTATGGAGCTAAACAGTAATTAAGCTTCTGCTACAATAGCAATCTTAACTACAGCTTTAACTTCAGCGTGTACTTGAACTTCAATTTCGAAGCTACCAGTAGTGCGTAAAGCACCTAAAGGTAAACGAACTTCAGATTTAGCAAGTGCTACGCCAGCTGCAGTAACTGCATCAGCGATATCACGGTTGCCAATTGATCCGAATAATTTACCTTCATCACCTGCTTTAGAAGCAATAACAACAGCTTCTAATGCAGTTAATTTATCAGCACGAGCTGTCGCAGTAGCTAATTCAGCAGCTAATTTAGCTTCTAATTCAGCACGACGAGCTTCAAATACTTCAGTGTTTGCTGTGTTTGCTACAACTGCTTTACCATAAGGTAAAAGGAAGTTACGAGCATAACCAGCTTTAACAGAAACTTGGTCGCCTAAGCTACCTAAGTTTGCAACTTTATCTAGCAAAATAACGTTCATTATCAAATCCTCAATATTCTGTTAGGAATAATTAATACTGCAATATTACTGATGTAAATCAGTATATGGCAGTAGAGAAAGATAACGAGCACGCTTGATAGCGCGAGCTAGTTGGCGTTGATATCTAGCACTGGTACCAGTGATACGGCTAGGAACAATCTTGCCGCTTTCAGTGATGTAGTTCTTTAAAGTAACGATATCTTTGTAATCAATCTCGACAACACCTTCAGCGGTGAAGCGACAGAACTTGCGACGACGGAAATAACGTGCCATTTTGACAGTCTCCTAAGTTTTCAATTCGACATTTTCAGCATGCAAGACTAAACGGTTTTGTCCATTTCGCCCTTGTTGTAGTGAAAGAAACCCTTCAACATCAACTTGCACACCTGCTTGTAATTTATTTGCTACGCTATCAAAGCGCGGACCACTTAATACCACTTGAATCAAACAGTAGACGTTTCTCAACATTTCTACTTCTTGTCTTTGTGATTTATGCTCTACCGTTATGACCACATGGGCTATACCGCTAGGGCTATCTAATCGTCTTGAACGAGTTATCGTTCCAGACAACATTAAGTGATTATTCACAAAAAATTATTCAGCGTTTTCTTCAGCGCTTTCTTCTACATTACGGTCATCAGAAGGTGAACGACGTGAATCACGTTCGTCTCTTGCTTTTGCCATAGGAGAAGCTTCAGTAACTGCAGCTTTAGTGCGCATTACCATGTTACGCAGAACAGCGTCGTTGAAACGGAAAGCTGTTTCTAGTTCTTCGATAGACTCTGCAGATGCTTCTACGTTCAAAAGAACATAGTGAGCTTTATGTAGGTCTTGGATCGGGTAAGCCAATTGACGACGGCCCCAATCTTCTAAACGGTGGACTGTACCATTAGCAGCGGTGATAACACCGGTGTAACGCTCAATCATACCAGGGACTTGTTCACTTTGATCTGGGTGAACCATAAATACGATTTCATAATGACGCATTTATTGCTCCTTACGGTTAAGTAGCCTCTTTTCTGGCTCAGTCAGACCAATGTGGAGGCAAGGAACGAATTAAAGTGACTGATTTGAGCGCGCGATGATACATAAAGTGCGCTATAAACTCAAGCACTAACTCACTCTTTTCAGCAATCTTGAATACAGGTATGATGGCGACAGTCCAAAATACCGCGTTTACGCCGTCAAGAATAAAACAGTCTAATGATAACCATGAAAAACATAGTCACAACATGCTGCCTCTTTTTATTGTCTGCTCCGGCATGGGCGTTAGTACCACCAGATTATCAAGAACCGCCTAGTAATTTTAATGCTGAAGTTGAAGCTGGTTTACAGCTAAACAGTGGTAACAACGAAACTAAAAACTTTAACGGCCGTACTTATTTAACTTACGACTCGCCGAGCACCAAACAAGAAGCGACATTAAAGGCTTATTATGCCTCTGATGGAAATGAGTCTACTGCGGAAAAGTACGAATTGTTTTTACAGTCTAACTATAAATTAGAGCGTGGTTATGTATTTGGTCGTGGTGAATTTACCTGGAACGAGTTTGGTTCTTATACCCGTATTTCTACTATTTCTACTGGTTACGGTTTTGACTTAATTAAAAACTATAAAACCAAATTGAGCCTTGAAGCCGGCCCTGGTTATCGTTACGACCAACCGCAAGCCAGTATTGCTGAACCAAACCCTGATGAAAATCGTGATGTAATATTACGTTCAGCGGCTAAATATACGGTAAAATTGCAAGAATATACTAGCTTCAACGCCGACGTAACAGCCGAAACAGGTTTAGACAACAACACGTTAACCCTTGATATGAGTTATAAAAATACATTTATTCAAGATTGGGCATTTAAAATCGGTATGAACATCAAGTACACTGAAGTGGTGCCTGATGAAAGTAAAAACACCGATACAGTCACCACATTCAACTTGTTGTACACGTTTCAATAATTATTGATCGTAAATGAAGCGTAACAAGACAATCAATCAGTAGGGCTAACGTAGCCTTACTGAACCAATAAAGGCGCAGTTATGGACAGCCCGCTTCGCAGTTTTGCATCCTTATATAGCACCACTTTTTTAATGGTACTTGCTGCAGGTCTACTGACAACCTACCTGGGCTTAAGCCTGACCACCATGCAAGTGCCACAAATATGGATTGGTGGCATGATGTCTGCCTACTATATTGGTCTTGTATGCGGTTCCAAAGTTGGCCATAAACTTATCGCTCAAGTTGGCCATATTCGTGCTTTTGTTGCCTGTGCTGGAATCGTCACCGCATCAGCACTGGGTCATGCCCTCATCGACAACTTAACCATATGGTTAGTATTGCGCCTTGCCGTTGGTATGGGAATGATGTGCCAATATATGGTGTTAGAAAGCTGGCTCAATGAACAGGCCGAAAATAATCAACGCGGCACCGTATTTGCCAGTTACATGATTGTATCTTATTTAGGGTTAATGGCTGGCCAGGGAGCCATTAGCTTATATCCTGATTTGGGCATAGAACCACTGCTGTTAATCGCCATATGTTTTGCATTATGCATTGTGCCTATTTCAATCACTCGAAGAATTCACCCAGAACCGTTAACGCCGGCACCATTACAAATGGGTCTGTATTGGAAACGAGCCCCTCAAGCCTTAACGACAATAGCGTTAGGAAGCATGATTGTAGGTTGTTTTTATGGTTTAGCGCCATCTTATGCGACTGCCAAAGGTATTGATCCTGAACATGTTGCACTCTACATGTCTTGTACCATTTTTGCCGGGTTGTTAGCCCAATGGCCAATGGGTAAATTATCTGACATTATTTCTCGTAGCTTATTAATTCGCATTAACTGTACGTTATTGGGGGTTATTGTATTAATTATTACTGTCGTTCCATTCCATTCAGTGTATTCATTAATATTAACCAGTTTATTTGGTATTTTAGCGTTCACCTTATACCCATTAGCAACCGCATTAGCAAACTCACGCGTAGATCAACACGAACGAGTAGGACTGTCTGCCACTATATTAGTGACCTTCGGTATCGGAGCAAGTATTGGCCCCTTAGTTGCTTCTGGTTTAATGCAGGTCTTAGGTGACCAAATGCTGTATGGGTTTATGGCAATCTGTTCGTTTACCTTATTAGTAAGACTACTGTGGATTAATTTACGCCAAAAAGCCGAACAGACTGCCACTGGAGATTACATAATGGCAGGTGGTGATTTAGTCAGCTCGCCGTTGGCAGCATCATTCGATCCACGTGTGGATATAGAAATGGTCAACGAGCAAATGATCAATCCTGCCGAGGATGCATTTGATAGCGTGCCAGATCCAACCGACGATGAGCTTGAAGATGCCGATGAGCAAGCCGGTTATAATACTGCTTATGCTAGCGTAGTAAACGATGATAGTTTGGGGCATGAGGAATTGGATGACGAAGATGTCGATAATGAGATCGGTAGACGTTAATTGATGTCATAAATTGCATATATAAAGTGTATTTATTTAAAGTGCACTTGTTTAAACTGAACGCATTAGCCGTTTTGAATTAATAAAAACGTTAAAGCAGTATGTAAAACACTCAATATTCTGAGCTCGAGATAATAAAAAACGGCGATTAATATCGCCGTTTTTTGATCGCATTCTTTGCTACTTTCGCTAGCAACAACGCTAATGGATAGGTGATTAACCTAAACGCTGTCTAACCGCTTCAAATAAGCAAACACCAGTGGCAACAGACACGTTGAGACTCGACACGCTTCCAGACATTGGAATTGATACAAGTGAATCACAACCTTCGCGTGATAAACGACGTAAACCTTTATCTTCCGCGCCCATAGCAATCGCTAGCGGCCCTTTGAGGTCAGCTTGGTATACATTACCTTCGGCTTCGCCTGCAGTACCTACAATCCAAACACCTTTATCTTGCAAGTGACGCATAGTACGAGCAAGGTTAGTCACTTGAAATAACGGTATGGTTTCTGCTGCGCCACAAGCAACTTTGCTTACGGTTGAGGTTAACCCTACTGAGTTATCTTTTGGTACGATAACCGCATGTACCCCAGCAGCATCAGCATTACGTAAACATGCGCCAAGGTTATGTGGATCAGTTACACCGTCTAAAATTAATAAGAAAGGCACTGCAGTTTTATCAAGTAACTCATCTAAATCTTTTTCAGTCAACGGCTTAACAGCCTTGACGCGAGCCACAATACCTTGGTGTTGTGAGCTACCCGCTTTATCATCTAACACTTTACGTGCTGCACGTTGTAGTGTTGTACCAAAGGTTGACGCTAGATTAATTAACGGGGTTAAGCGTTCGTCATCACGGCCTTGTAATAGCCAAAGTTCAATGACACGTTCAGGGCTGTTATCTAACAAAGCTTGAACGGCGTGAATGCCAAAAATGGTATCTTGTTTTTTCATTTAATTACTTTCTCTTGCTGCGCTTGGCAGGGTTTTTCTTAACGCTAGAATCTGGTTTTGCTGCATCCGTTTTTTGTGCAACTGCAGAAGGTTTTTTCACCGCCGCTGGTTTTGCTGCTGGAGATGAAGCTTTTCCGCTTGAACGACGCTTGCTGGCTTTAGGCTTATCAGACTTTGGTTTGTCAGACTTTGATTTATCAGACTTAGGCTTATCTGATTTAGGTTTATCAGACTTTGCAGATGACTTACCTCGTGCTGACTTAGCGCCTTCAGCATTCACTCGTTGGCGCGCTGTTGTTGGCTTACTGCCTTTACGCGCTGTTTTACCCGCACCTTTAGTGTTGTCACCTACCATCAATAAATCAATTTGACGATCATCAAGATTCACCGCCGCAACTTTAACCGTTACTGGATCGCCTACTTGATATACTTGGCGAGAATTTTCACCAATTAACCGCTGACGCATCGGATCGAATTGATAATAGTCACTGGCAAGACTTGAAATATGTACTAGCCCATCAATAAATAATTCGTTTAATCTGACAAATAAACCAAAGCTAGTGACTGAGGCAATGACCGCGTCGAAGGTGTCGCCGACGTGATCTTGCATATATTCACATTTCAACCAATCACTCACATCACGGGTTGCTTCGTCTGCACGACGCTCAGTGGTAGAACATTCTTCACCTAATGCATCTAACTCTTCAATCTGATAGAGATAACCACCATCTTGAGTCCATTTGTCGTTGGCATTACCCAGCTCTTTAGCGAGTAAATATTTGATCACTCGATGTAAAACTAAATCAGGATAACGACGAATTGGCGACGTAAAATGCGAATAAGCTTCTAATGCCAAACCAAAGTGACCTTCGTTGTCTGGGCTGTAAACGGCCTGGCGCATTGAGCGCAATAACATCACCTGAATTAACTCAAAGTCAGGACGGTCAGCAATTTTTAACATCAGATTTTGATAGTCAGTCGGGGTCGGCTCTAATCCGCCATCCATGCTTAAACCACGCTCAGCAAGAAACTCTTTAAAATTAGCCAGTTTTTGCTCTGATGGTGCTTCGTGAACACGATATAGCACTTCACCTTTGTGCTTTTTAACAAATTTCGCCGACGCCACGTTGGCTAAAATCATACATTCTTCAATGATTTTATGCGCTTGATTGCGACCTCTAGGGACAATTTTATCAATTTTACGTTGTTCATTAAAAATGAATTGCGTTTCTAGCGTTTCAAAAGCAATCGCCCCACGCTCTGCACGGCGCTCATCTAAGATCAGATATAACGACTGCAAACACAATAAATGCGGGAATAATACTTCATGCTCAGGGGCAATTGCACCACCTTCTAGCATGTCGGCAACTTGGGTGTAGGTAAAACGTGCATGAGAGTGCATTACCGCGGGATAAAACTTAGTACCCGATAACTTACCCGCTGCAGAAATGGTCATTTCAGCGACCATACATAAACGGTCGACTTTTGGCTTTAATGAACACAAGCCATTAGATATTTTCTCAGGCAACATTGGGATAACTTGCGATGGGAAATATACCGAGTTACCACGTGAGCGCGCTTCAGTATCTAATGCTGAATCAGTGCGTACATAATGACTCACATCAGCAATTGCTACCCATAAACGCCAGCCACCACTTGGTTTTGCTTCAGCATACACCGCGTCATCAAAATCACGGGCATCTTCGCCATCAATAGTGACTAACGGTAAATGACGTAAATCGACGCGACCTAATTTATCTTCTTCGGTGACTTCGTCAGGAATACGTTTGAGTTTTTTCTCAATAATCGCTGACCAAGTATGTGGTAAATCATAATTACGTAACGCAATTTCAATTTCCATACCCGGTGCCATTGTCTTACCCAAGACTTCGGTCACTTTCGCTGCCGCTTTAACAAAACGACCAGGGCGACGGGTTAACTCAACCACGACAACATCACCGGCGCGCGCGCCTAGTGTATCTTCGCTGGCAATTAATATTTCTTGGGTGATGCGTCTGTCATCAGCAATAACAAAACCCATGCCGCCGTCGACGTGATAACGGCCAACTAATGCAGCTGTTCGCTCATGAACTAAGCGCACAATTCGTGCTTCGCGACGACCACGACGATCAGTACCTGCTTTTTGAGCAAGCACTTTATCGCCATGGAAATACATCAGCATATCGCGATTATTAATAAATAAATCGTCACCGCCTTCATCTGGCTTAAAAAAGCCGAATCCATCGCGATGGCCTAAAACGGTACCAGACAATAAATCCATCCGTTCAGGTAAGCCATAGCTTTGTCCGCGGGTAAAGACTAGCTGGCCATCACGCTCCATTGCACGTAAACGACGGCGGAGGGCTTCTAATGGCACTTCATCTGTAATGGATAATGCTTCAGCTATTTTATCGCGGGAAACAGGAGACTTTTGGGCGCGCAAGTATTCTAAAATATACTCACGGCTAGGAATAGGATTGTCGTACTTGTCTTGTTCTCTCTCAAAATGAGGATCGTTGATCATTCAATTTCCAAATAATTCGCTCCATATTTTGGAGCCTTTAACGTGTGTACAGCTGAGGCTGCTGTGCCCTGGCCACAATACTGGCGGGCATTTTTGCAGCGAGCATCTGCAGTAAAGACGAGGCCTTTTTCTGTTGGGCGTCGTCATCAAATATACTGTTATATAACCAATGATAGCCAAGTTCATAATCGGCAGGACTTCCGTAGCCTTCACCAAATAAATGAACCAGTGTCATTCTTGCGGTTAAATCCCCATTAGCTGCCGCAGGCAATATATATTGCACTGCACGATTGGGATCTTTAACCACTAGTTTACCGCGATAATAATAATCTGCCAATTTTACCATCGCTTCAGCGCTACCCTGCTCAGCAGAGGTTTGCAGCAGCGCCATGCCGCGAGAAGGATGAGCCTTGACACAAACACCGTTATTAAGCATTTCAGCCCATAAAAATTGGTACATGGGTTGCTGTAATACTTCAGCACGGGCTTCAATGTCTTGAACCAGCTGACAGTCGTCTGCTTTTACGCGTTGTAAATATTGATTTGAGCGGATGAGCGAAATCAATTGTTGATCGCTATAGATATCGACGGCTTCTGTCACCGCAAATACATTGATCGAAACCACACTCAACAACAATAAACAGATACGCAACATAAGGATTCTCAATGGCACTTTCATGACTTATCCATCGGCAGTATAGCGTATTTCTTGAATAGAAACTGTTACAACCGTTAATAGCATCCATTAAAAAGGCCGCTTATCGCGGCCTTTTTGGTTTACTTGAACGGACTAACCAAAATCATGGTTTCATTTCTGTCCGGCCCTGTAGAGATAATATCAATAGGCGTTTCTAATAACTCTTCGATACGCTTGATATAATTTATTGCCGCTGGAGGCAATTGCTCGATTGTTGTGGCACCAAAAGTGGTTTCACTCCAACCAGGCATGGTTTCGTATATTGGGGTAACTAAATCATAACCTTCTGCAGCCAAAGGCGTAACCTTTGAAACTGTTCCATCAGCATATTGATAGCCAACACAAATTTTAACTTCTTTTAGGCCGTCTAAAACGTCTAATTTAGTTAAACAAAAACCACTAACACTGTTGATTTGAACTGCGCGGCGCATTGCCACAGCATCTAACCAACCTGGACGACGCTTACGACCAGTTGTTGCACCAAACTCTTGGCCTTTCTCACCAATATAATCACCAATTTCATTGGCTAATTCTGTTGGGAAAGGACCAGCACCGACGCGAGTCGTATAAGCTTTCATGATGCCTAAAACATAGTCTAAATGACGAGGACCAAAACCTGAACCGGTCGCAACACCACCAGCTGTCGTGTTTGATGAAGTCACAAATGGATAAGTACCGTGGTCGATATCCAATAATGTGCCTTGAGCGCCTTCAAAAAGAATTGGCTCACCCGCTTTACGCGCAACATCAAGCATTTCGCTAACATCAGTACACATGCTTTTTAGATAATCAGCAATCGCTAATGCATCATCAAGTGTTTGCTGGTAATCAACGGCTTCAACTTTGTAGTACTCAGTTAGCATGAAGTTATGATATTTCATCACTTCTTGTAACTTAGTCGCAAAAAGTTCTGCATTAAACAAATCACCGATGCGTAAACCGCGACGAGAAACTTTGTCTTCATATGCAGGACCAATACCACGACCAGTTGTACCAATGGCTTTATTACCGCGAGCTTTCTCGCGAGCAACATCCAATGCACAATGGAATGGAAGGATAAGCGGACATGCTTCAGAAATTAATAAACGCTCTTCGACAGGTACGCCGCGTCCTTTTAGCATGTTGATTTCTTTCATCAACGCATCAGGAGCAACAACCACACCATTACCGATAATACATTTTACGTTATCACGTAAAATGCCTGACGGAATAAGATGAAGAACGGTTTTTTCACCATCAATTACCAAAGTATGACCGGCATTATGACCGCCTTGGTAACGAACTACGTATTTTGCCTGTTCTGTTAAAAGGTCGACAATCTTACCTTTGCCTTCGTCACCCCATTGAGTGCCGAGTACGACTACATTTTTGCCCATTATTAGCTGCAACGTCTTGTGGTATAAAATAGAATTTTAACAGATTTTAGGGGGTTATAGGCAAGTGTTTTATTGAAAAATGATCAATAAAACAATTCCTGCAGTAACTAAACATCCACCTAAGCGTCTGAGAACATTTTGCTTTTGTGTAGAAAGCTCTAATAAATATTTTTGCCACTTGTTAGGAAAAAGTAACGGACCAAGCCCTTCAATAATTAAAACTAAGCCAAATGCGGTCATTAACAATGGTAAATTCATGTTTTAGCCTCTTTTTAACTGATACCAATTCCATTAATTATGTAACCTCAACTCGGCATATAAATGAGGTTACATCATTATAAAAATTAAAGCTTAGTCATTAGCCACTATCAAACTTGTCATTTATTTTACTAACAAGGCGAATTGACGCGTCAATAGCTGGCCTATTGCAAGCCTGCTTGTATAAAGAATAACGCAGTTAGCAAGACAAAGGACTGCTTGCGAGGCGTTTGTTATCTCAAGTTCAGGCTATGTACCTTTCGGCCGATGTTTCTGGCCTATTCACATTGATGCTATACAACATCATTAACCCACACAGCACATTTTACACGATAAATTTTAGACAATAAAAAACCCAGCAAATGCTGGGTTTTTTGAATCCAAAAAACGAATTAACGCTTAGAGAACTGTGGCTTACGACGTGCTTTACGTAGACCAACTTTCTTACGTTCAACTTTACGTGCATCACGGGTAACAAAACCAGCGCTACGTAGAGTAGGACGTAAAGCTTCATCTAGTTGCAATAATGCACGGGTAATACCGTGACGAATTGCACCAGCTTGGCCAGTAGTACCACCGCCCTTTACAGTTACATAGATGTCTAACTTATCAGTCATTTCAACTAATTCTAATGGTTGACGAACAACCATACGAGCAGTTTCACGACCAAAATATACATCCAAAGGACGTTGGTTTACAACGATATTGCCACTACCTGCTTTAGCGAAAACGCGAGCTGTAGATGTTTTGCGACGGCCAGTGCCGTAGTACTGAGTTGCAGACATTTGCTTACTCCTCCCGTTTAGATATCAAGAACTTGTGGTTGTTGTGCAGCGTGGTTATGTTCTGTGCCAGCGTAAACTTTAAGCTTACGGAACATGGCACGGCCCAAAGGACCTTTTGGTAACATACCCTTAACTGCTTTCTCGATGATCATTTCAGGCTTATGAGCTTGAAGCTTCTCAAAGCTGATTTGCTTAATGCCACCAATGAAGCCTGAATGAGAGTAGTAAATCTTACCAGCAGCTTTATTACCAGTTACAGTCACTTTTTCAGCATTGATAACGATGATATAATCACCAGTGTCAACGTGTGGAGTGTATTCTGGCTTATGCTTGCCACGTAAGCGAGTTGCGATTTCAGTTGCGATACGGCCTAAAGTTTTGCCTTCAGCGTCAACAACAAACCAGTCACGAGTTACAGTTTCTGGTGTAGCAGTAAAAGTCTTCATTATTACAAAAACCCAAAGTTAATTTTCTGTCTCACATGCTGACTGCAGGTTGCAATCAACACAAAATTACCGATTCTTGCCCCTTCGAACATGAATATTGGCTTACAACTTCCGCCCAAATTGGCGGATTAACGCGGGCAGGTCGCAGATTATACGCAAAGCCACAGCAAAGATCACCTGCTTTCTGATAATATTTCAAATAAACTACTCAATGAGTGCTGAACAAAATATGCCCGAGTTTTCAAAAAGTACCGTTTGCAGGCTTAAGGTAAATGTTCCAGCGCCAGATACTCTCTTGATTGCATTTCAATCAGCCTTGAACGACAGCGTCTGAACTCAAAATTTAGCTGGCCATCGGTATAAATATGTTCCAATTCGACTTGGGCTGAAATAATCAATTTGACATTTCTTTCGTAGAATTCATCTACCATGGCTAAGAAGCGTCTGGCAATATCATCACCCGTTTGCTGCGATCCCATTTGCTCTAAACCACTCACCAGCACGGTATGATAGAGGCAAGCCATTTCCATGTAGTCACGTTGCGAGCGAGGCCCATCACATAAATCACGGAAGTTTATTAATAGTACTCCTTGTGACTGTTGACGAATACGAATTGCACGCCCATCAACTTCTATAGAAGTGGTAAGCTTTTCAGATTCCGGCGCCAGTTGGTCAAAATAATGTATTAGATTGATGTCAGCTTGTTCATCGAGGGGATAATGATAAATCTCCGCCTGCTCTAAAG
Source organism: Shewanella sp. TB7-MNA-CIBAN-0143 (assembly GCF_040310065.1). NCBI lineage: Bacteria > Pseudomonadati > Pseudomonadota > Gammaproteobacteria > Alteromonadales > Shewanellaceae > Shewanella > Shewanella sp. TB7-MNA-CIBAN-0143. The sequence continues at coordinate 3,554 of NZ_JBEOPL010000029.1, read as the reverse complement.
TTCGCAAACGGTAATCAATTCCAGAATCGACATTTAAGACTTCACAGTGCTGATTAATCAAGGCAATGGCAGGTAAAAAACGCACCCGTTGTAAGCCATTTTTATATAATTCATCAGGAATGATGTTTGAGGTTGCCACGAGGACAACCCCTTCTTTAAATAATGCTTGAAATAACGTCCCTAACAGCATGGCATCGGTGATATCCGACACAAAGAATTCATCGAAACAGATAATTTGATATTGTGACGCCATCTTTTTAGCGATAGTAAGCAGAGGATCTTGTACGCCTTTGAGTTCACCTAAGTCATGGTGAATTTGATGCATGAATCGATGGAAATGAGCGCGTAATTTTAGCTCTGTAGGCAATGCATCAAAAAAGGTGTCCATTAGATAGGTTTTACCCCGGCCAACCCCCCCCCAAAGATACAAACCTTTTACTGGTGGAGGTGTAGACTTAATCCCTATTGCGCTAAACAATTTACTGACGCCAGATGTGGGTTTAGCAGCGACAATCAATTCATCATAGACTCGCTGTAGTGACTTAACCGCTTGTTCTTGTGCGGCATCATGTGAAAAATCATCTCGGGTAAGGTCTTGCTGATAATGCTGCCAAGGGGTTAACTGCGACACGATTACGACTCTCTTGCATCAAATAATTGCTGCGAATAATAACATTAAATAATAAATACGAGTAATGGCTTCAACGGATCAAATTAACCTTTGTTAATAAAAATGGAACTAACACGATGACCGTTACTCTGATTGATTAACGTAAATTTGCTAATTGTTTGCTTATCATTGTGCTGACTTGCTCGCCATTGTAGAACATCATTAAACAAGCTCACGACAACACACTAACAAAAATGATTAACGATATTTAACTTTGAAATCATGCCATCAAGCCACATATTTTATGTTATCAAGCTTGAATGCATACAGGAGCTATCCATAGATGAAAACCAAATTAAGCTTACTTTCTGCCGCGTTATTAACTGCATCGTTAGCCATGACACCCACGCTATCATTTGCTGCCATTCCACAAGCTGTCGACGGGCAAGCCATTCCTAGCTTAGCACCAATGTTAGAACGGACAACGCCAGCTGTTGTGTCGGTAGCAGTATCGGGTACCCAAGTTTCCAAGCAACGCGTACCAGATGTGTTTCGTTACTTCTTCGGTCCAAATGCACCACAAGAACAAGTTCAGGAACGTCCTTTTAGAGGTTTAGGTTCAGGGGTTATTATTGATGCCGACAAAGGCTACATCATAACCAATAACCATGTCATTAATGGCGCTGACGACATTCAAATCGGCTTACACGACGGTCGTGAAGTTACAGCTAAGCTAATCGGTGCAGATAAAGAATCAGACATTGCCCTGCTTCAAATTGAAGCAAAAAACTTAATTGCTATTAAACAAACTGATTCTGACGAAATTCGCGTCGGTGATTTTGCTGTGGCCATTGGTAACCCATTTGGTCTTGGACAAACCGTCACGTCAGGGATAGTCAGCGCGCTAGGCCGCAGTGGTTTAGGCATTGAAATGCTAGAAAACTTTATCCAAACCGATGCCGCTATAAATAGTGGTAACTCGGGCGGTGCATTAGTTAACTTAAAAGGTGAACTCATCGGAATTAACACCGCAATCGTGGCCCCTAATGGTGGTAACGTCGGTATTGGTTTCGCGATTCCTGCCAATATGGTTAATAACCTTGTTGATCAAATTATTGAACACGGTGAAGTAAGACGTGGCGTACTCGGAGTATCAGGACGAGACCTTGACAATGAACTTGCTAAAGCCTTTGGTTTAGACACTCAGCATGGTGGCTTTGTTAATGAAGTTATGCCAAAAAGTTCAGCTGACAAAGCCGGACTAAAAGCGGGTGACATTATTACCAGCCTGAATGGCCGCAGCATTAAGACTTTCCAAGAACTGCGCGCAAAAGTTGCCACTATGGGCGCGGGTGCAGAAGTAGAGTTTGGGATTATTCGTGACGGTGATAAAAAGACCATCAAAGCGACCTTAGGCGAAGCGGATAAAGTCGAGGCAGAAGCGGGTAACGTCCACCCTATGTTACAAGGCGCAACGTTAGAAGACAGCAAGAAAGGCATCCAGATCACTGAGATTGCTCAAGGCTCACCAGCTGCAATGAGCGGTTTGCAAAAAGGAGACTTAATTGTGGGACTTAACCGCAACAAAGTGACCAGTCTTAAAACATTAAAAGAAATGTTGAAAGACAATCAAAGCTCTGTAGCGCTAAAAATATTACGTGACAACAACTTGCTCTACCTAGTTTTACGTTAATATTGTCAAACCACTAGAATCGCACTCGATAACAACCATGAGTTTATTGAGTGTGACTTCAGTTAAGGAATTAAGCATCGACAACCGTTTGGTCGATGCTTAATTTTTTGAGCTATGTTAATATAACAGCCATTTTTTTTAACAATTATTCATGCCATGAACCTAAAAGACACTTGCATCTATATAACTAAAGCTGTGGTATTTGGTCTGATCATGGCAGCAGTTTTTTTAGCCATAACCTCCTTGCTCCAAAACTCCTCGCTCAACCATAGCTTAACGAATGTCAGCAATAATGGCTCAGAATTATCTTTTGCTAAAGCGGTCCGCCGTGCAGCCCCTGCCGTTGCTAATATTTATAGCCTTAGTATTGATCAACATAACCCACTCAATTCAAGTTCACTTCAAGGTCTCGGCTCTGGAGTAATAATGAGTAAAGAAGGTTACGTATTAACCAATTACCATGTGATAAAAAAAGCCGATGAGATTGTGATTGCGCTGCAAGATGGGCGTAAATTTACCGCCGAAGTGGTTGGTTCCGATCCCGAAACTGATTTAGCAGTACTCAAAATTGAAGGTGACACTTTACCTATCGTACCGATTAATCTTAATAAGCTCGCCCAAGTAGGCGATGTGGTATTGGCCATTGGCAATCCTTATAATATAGGCCAAACCATTACCCAAGGGATTATCAGTGCAACAGGACGTAACGGCTTAAGTTCAGGTTACTTAGACTTCCTACAAACTGATGCCGCCATTAATGCTGGCAATTCTGGTGGAGCATTAATCGACACCAGTGGTGAATTAATTGGTATCAATACTGCCGCATTCCAAGTGGGTGGTGATAATGGGGGTAATGGGATTAGTTTCGCGATTCCGATAAAGTTAGCTCACAGTATCATGGACAAATTGATTAAGCATGGTCGAGTTATCCGCGGTGCATTAGGCATTTCTGGTGAACCACTTAATCCCGTAATGGCCCAGATACTCAACTTACCTGATTTAAAAGGTGTGTTGGTTACAGGTATTGATCCTGGCGGACCAGCAGCACGTGCTCGTTTATCTCCTAGAGATGTTATTACTCAATATAATGACGAAGATGTTCCAGGTGTTGAAATGTTAATGGACAGAATTGCAGAAACTACCCCGGGTACTAAAGTCAACATGACCATTATTCGGTAAGCGGTAAATAAACCCCACATCCTCAATCAATAAAATATTTGTCATAGTACCTCACCAATTTAAGGAGGCACT
>NZ_JBEOPL010000028.1:0-49762 GCF_040310065.1 Shewanella sp. TB7-MNA-CIBAN-0143 | reverse complement strand
TCGCTTCTAGGACGACCTTCGGTCTTCTAGGGCGCTTCGCTTCTAGGACGACCTTCGGTCTTCTAGGGCGCTTCGCTGCTAGGACGACCTTCGGTCTTCTAGGGCGCTTCGCTGCTAGGACGACCTTCGGTCTTCTAGGGCGCTTCGCTTCTAGGACGACCTTCGGTCTTCTAGGGCGCTTCGCTTCTAGGACGACCTTCGGTCTTCTAGGGCGCTTCGCTTCTAGGACGACCTTCGGTCTTCTAGGGCGCTTCGCTTCTAGGACGACCTTCGGTCTTCTAGGGCGCTTCGCTTCTAGGACGACCTTCGGTCTTCTAGGGCGCTTCGCTTCTAGATGCTATAAAACCTTAACAGCAAAGCTGTCCTAGCAGGACGTAGTCCGCCCTCTGGCGAGCCTGCGAGTTCCTAGAACCTAGTAGCGCAGCGACACTAGCAGGACGTAGTCCGCCCTCTGGCGAGCCTGCGAGTTCCTAGAACCATCTTAATTACAAAAAATAATATTGGAGATATCTGGTGCTACATAAAACCAAAAACGTGTTACTAGCTGGCTTATCGGCCTTTATTATTTTAACCACACAAGCACATGCCGTTACCCCAACACCGCAAATGATAGAGCAGTTTAAACAATTGCCTAAATCAGAACAGGAAAGAGTTGCGCGTCAGTATGGTTTAGACCCTTCCATGTTGTCAGGCAGTGCCAATAGCTCTGTTAGCGTAACAAACCCTACTGTTGTTGAGCCTCGTCAAAACCAATCAAGTCAACAATCAGATACAGCTAAAAAGAACGAGTATGACTTCAAACAAGACAGTGATAAAAATGAATTAAAACGTTTCGGCTACGAAATGTTTGCCGGCGAACCAACGACCTTCGCACCTGTGACGGATGTACCTGTACCAAGTGATTATATGGTCGGTCCTGGTGATGTCATTAAAGTTCAGTTATACGGAAAAGAGAGTAACGAATACAGTTTAACTATTAATCGTGATGGCACAGTGCAAATTCCCGATTTAGGCCCTGTATCAGTCGCTGGGCTAAGCTTTTCAGATTTACGTCAAGAATTGTCTAAGCGCATTAAGCAGCAAATGATTGGTATTGAATCAAATATCACCATGGGTGAATTACGTTCTATTCGCATTTTTATCGCTGGTGATGCCTACAAACCAGGCTCATATACCGTATCAAGTTTATCAACCATTACTCAGGCGTTATTTGTTGCTGGTGGTGTAAACGAAATAGGTAGTCTTCGCAACGTACAAGTTAAGCGAAGCGGTAAACTAATAGGCTCATTTGATTTATATGATTTACTGCTCCGAGGCGATGCGTCAGGAGACATCAATCTGCGTTCTGGCGATGTAGTATTCATCCCATCAATCGGTGGTTTAGTCAGTGTTGCTGGTGAAGTGCAACGCCCCGCGATTTACGAGCTGAAAAAGAATGAAACCATTGCAGATGTTATCAATATGGCTGCTGGTATCAAACAAGGTGCTTATCCTAGAAATAGTAGTATCGAACGATATAATGCCAATGGTTTAAAAACCATTATCAATGTCGATTTAACCTCTGCAAATGGCAATAACACCTTAGCAAAAGCTGGAGATTATATCCGGGTTAAAAATGCTTCTAATCAATATGAAGATGCTATTACTATCGTTGGTGCAGTAGTTCGCCCAGGTAAATACCAGTGGAAGCAACAACGCATTAGCGATGTGTTGCCTTCAATTTGGGGCGACTTATTATTATCTGCTGACTTAGACTATGGTTTAGTGGTTCGTGAAATCAACAAACATGGCGACATCGAAACATTACAGTTTGCGCCTGGTGAAGCGATTACATCACCCAATTCTATTCAAAACATTGCTCTACAGCCTCGTGATAAAATAATGATATTTAACTTCAGTGACGATACTCAAAATCGTTTTGAACTGAATTCATTAGTTAAAAAGCGTGTCAGTAAAGTTGAATCATTAAAAGGTGACTCACTGCTGGATGCCGACCTGTTTAAAGCTGGATTTGAAACTTTAGATAATACAGTCGCTAGCAAATATACCAATCAAATAGCCGGTGTTGCATTTAATGAGCAAGCATCAGAAGAGCAAACCTTGGTTAGCAGCGAAGTCGCTAAAATGCTATCGAATCTCTTTGAAGACCGTGACTTAATCAAACTCAGTAACGTTATGTCACGTAAAGAACTACTTTACCCGATAGTGACTAAATTAACTCAGCAAGGTAATTCACAGCATGGCATTATGATTGTTGCTATTGCAGGTAAAATTCGTCACCCAGGTGTATACCCGTTAACAAACTCTGCCAAAGTAACCGACTTAGTTAAGGCTGCTGGTGGCTTGTTAGAAGGTGCTTATGTAGAGCGAGCAGAACTGACTCGTACTCATACCACATCGACAATATCGGATATTATCCACAAACAAATTAATCTTTACGCGGCAATCAACGGTAATCAAGAAGACAATATCGAACTGAAAGGTCGCGATATGGTCACTATTCTGACGACTCCAGAATGGCAAGAGAGAAAGGTTATCGAAGTCAAAGGGGAAGTTAAATTCCCTGGTATTTATAACATCAGACGCGGTGAGACATTGTCAGATGTTATTGCTAGAGCGGGTGGATATACTGAGTACGCTTATCCTTCTGCGGCTGTATTTGTGCGTGAATCAGTGCGAATGCAAGAGCAGATTGAAATTAAAAAGTTAGCAGACCAACTTCGCCGAGACATCGCCACACGCGGTGTATCAAAAGATGGCTTAAGCATTAGTTATTCTGATGCACAATTAATGCTAACTGATTTAGAAAACATAAAAGCAGTTGGCAGATTAGTGATTGATTTAAACGCGCTTAAATTGGGCATTAAAGAAGCTGATGTTCAACTTGAAGACAGCGACGTACTTTACGTGCCAACCATTAAGCAAACTGTTGCTGTTATGGGCGAGGTTCAACATCCTTCAACGCATAGATTTAAAGACGGTTTAACCTTAGACGACTATTTGGTTATGTCTGGTGGCCCTAGAGAGCGCGGTGATGAAGACCGAGTTTATGTCATCAAAGCTGATGGTTCAGTGATGATGCCAACTCAAAGTATTTGGTTTAATACCGACTCACAAATTTCGGCCGGCGACACTGTTATTGTACCGCTAGACACTGAGTACAAAGATAACTTAACCCTATGGTCGCAAGTCACGCAAATTATATATAACACTGCTGTCGCATTTGCCGCTGTCTCAGGGATCTAGCCTTCTAGGGTCGCTTTGCTACTAGGCCGCTTCACGGATAGTGCGCTTCGCTTCTAGGGACAGTTACGCTGCTAAGATTTAATAGCAGGCCGAAGGCCGTTCTAGCAGCGAAGCGTTCTAGAATCTAGCTTCTAAACTCCTAGATTCTAGATACAAGATACTCAACTTCAGAAGGAACTGATATGCGTTTCGAGCAATTGGATGTGTGGAAAAGAGCTTCTAGATTGTCTTGTGAAATTTATCGGTTGACTGAGTCAGTCAGTAACTGGGGCTTCAAAGATCAAATTACACGTTCAGGATTATCTGTTCCCTCAAACATCGCGGAGGGAGAGGAACGTGAAACCCTAAAAGAAAAGATAAGGTTTCTGTATTACGCAAAAGGGTCTCTAGGTGAGCTTGTAACTCAGTTATATATCGGAGCAGAAATCGAATACCTTGATAAACAAATAGCTATGTCGATGGTAAAAGAAGCCAAAGAGTTAGCCAAAATATTAGGTGCTCTTATCAAACAAAAACAAGCACTGATTAAAGAAGATAATGCCGACTACACAATAGATTAATTTAACTAAGCGGTATGCTTTCTGTTTTTTATAGAAGCGAAGCTGATATCTTTTGACCTTATAGCAGCGCAGCGAACTAGCCGCGAAGCGTCCTAGAATCTAGGCTTTTGCTTTGCTTGTATAGCAGCGAAGCGATCTAGCCGCGAAGCGTCCTAGAAACTAGGCTTTTGCTTTGCTTGTATAACAGCGAAGCGTCCTAGAACCTAGAAGCGTAGCGCTCTACTTTCAAGAAAAATAAGACATATGACTAAACAAAATCTGCAAGCTACTTATAACGCAAACTTTGCATCATCACAACCAATGGGCAGCGTTGAAAACGACGAAATCGATTTGCGCGAGCTTTTTGCCGTTATTTGGCAAGGAAAATGGTTAATTATTGCCATCACTGCAGTGTTTGCTATCGGTGCTGTTATTTTTGCTATCAACCAGCCCAATATCTATAAGTCCGAAGCGCTGTTAGCGCCTGCAGACTCAGAGCAAGGTGGTGGTGGTTTAGCAGCGCTTGCAGGCCAGTTTGGTGGTTTAGCAAGCATGGCAGGCATCAACCTAGGCGGTGGCGGTGGTGTTGATAAAACCCAAATGGCTATCGAGGTGATGAAGTCTCGTCAATTTACCAGTGACTTTATTCAACAACATCATATTTTGCCTGACTTAATGGCGGCAAAAAAATGGAATATGGCTGATAACACAATTAGCTACGATGGTGAGTTATATAATAAAGCTGACAAAACATGGCTTCGTATTGTCGATGCACCGTTTAAGCCTGAACCATCAATGCAGGAAGCGTATAAGGTTTTCAGTAAAATTATTGCCGTTAATGCTGCAAAAGAAACTGGCATGGTAACCGTTTCTGTAGAACATCTTTCACCGGCAGTAGCTCATCAATGGGTTAATTGGTTAGTACAAGACATTAATAAAGAGATGAAAGACCGTGATGTTGCAGAAGCGACTCGCAGCACAACATTTTTGAAATCTCAAATCGAACAAACAAATATTGCCGATATTCGCTCAATTTTATATAAGTTAATAGAAGAGCAAGCGAAAACAATTATGTTTGCTGAAGTTCGCGATGAGTATGTATTTAAAACGATTGATCCAGCATTAATACCAGAAGAGAAATCAAAACCTAAGCGAGCTTTAATCTGTGTTTTAGGCACAATGCTAGGCGGTATGTTGGGTGTCATGTTCGTATTAATTAGATATTTTGTTAGAAAAGAGAATTAAGACTCTTTGCTTTTATAGTTTCTAGCAGCGAAGCGCTCTAGCAATCTAGGCTCAACTCTTTATGAGCCTATTGGTACTGTTTTAAGAAAAACAGTAAAATCGAGGCATTGTAAGAGATAGCGAAGATTAGCCTGTCTCAAAATGAACTAAATGTGTCTCAATACATTATGTATACCTGAGCTTTAATATTGAAAAAGCTCAATGTTGTTTAACTTTATTTTCTAAGAATACATCCAATGTTGCCTTTTGAAACCTTCAAAACAATCATCAAACATACTCCATTAATCTCTATTGACCTGATAGTTTCTAACCAAGTAGGCCAAATTTTGCTTGGTAAACGAAATAACCGTCCAGCACAAGGCTATTGGTTTGTTCCTGGGGGCCGAATATTAAAAGATGAGTCAATGTCAGCGGCATTTAAACGATTAACATTGAATGAATTAGGTGCTGAATTTGACATTGATAATGCGCAACTTATCGGACCATTCGAGCACTTTTATAAAGACAATGTGAGTGCTGAAGATTTTAGCACGCATTATATTGCGCTTGGTTATCGATTAGTTGTGGATGAAAATTTATTAGAACTGCCAACAGAACAACACAATCAATATAAGTGGATGTCAGAAGAACAATTACTCAATGACTCTTATGTGCATAAGCACAGTCGATGGTATTTCGACTCTTCAGCAACATAAGTGAACGATAAAAAGTACAGTAATCTGAAGCAATAATTTAGGAACGAATTATGATTTTACCCGTTATTATGGCTGGCGGAAATGGCAGTCGATTATGGCCTCTGTCTCGTGAGCTTTACCCGAAACAGTTTTTAACAGTTTCGGGTGAGTTATCGATGCTTCAACAAACAGTCGCACGCTTAACCGGTATGGAACATCATGCGCCATTACTTATTTGTAATGAGGAACACCGTTTTATTGCTGCAGAGCAAATACGTTTAGGAGGTTTTGCCCACAGCGGGATTATATTGGAACCCGTTGGCCGTAATACGGCCCCTGCTATAGCTTTAGCTGCTTTGCAAGCAATAAAAAATGCCGAGCAAGATGAAGACCCCATTTTACTAGTGCTAGCTGCAGATCATTTAATTGAAGATACGTCAGCATTTCAAACATCAGTTGGTAAAGCATTACCTTTTGCTAAAGACGGTAAATTAGTGACTTTTGGTATTGTACCAACTGTTCCAGAAACGGGTTACGGCTATATTAAAGCGGGTCAGCCTCAAGGTGATGCATTTTCAGTTGCACAGTTCGTGGAAAAACCCGATTTAAATACCGCGAAGGGCTATCTTGATAGCGGGGATTACTATTGGAATAGTGGTATGTTCCTATTCAAGGCTTCTCGCTACCTCGAGGAACTAAAAAAATACAGCCCAGAAATACTTTTCGCTTGTGAAGAATCTATGCAAGACAGTACACCTGATATGGATTTTGTTCGGGTGAATATAGAAGCATTCCAACGCTGTCCAGATGACTCGATAGATTATGCTGTAATGGAAAAAACAGAGTCTTCGATGGTGATCCCGATGGATGCTGGTTGGAGTGATGTCGGATCGTGGTCTGCACTATGGGAAGTCTCTGAAAAAGATGAGAATAATAATGTCATTAAAGGTGATGTGATATCGGTTAATTCAGCAAACAATTATCTGCATTCTGCTAATAAACTTATCGCGGTTGTTGGCATTGACAATTTAGTTGTGGTTGAAACGAAAGATGCCATTTTAGTGGCCCATAAAGATCAAGTTCAAAATGTTAAAATAATCGTGAATCATCTAAAAGCCGCCGGGCGAACAGAACATAAAATACACCGTGAAGTATATCGTCCTTGGGGTAAGTATGACTCCTTAGATGTTGGTAATCGAGATCAAGTTAAGCGTATTACAGTGAAACCAGGTGCCAAATTATCTATTCAAATGCATCATCATCGAGCTGAACACTGGATTGTCGTGTCTGGCACGGCGAAGGTCACTAATGGTGAGCAAACGATATTGTTAACTGAAAATGAGTCGACTTATATTCCGATTGGTCAAATACATGCTCTAGAGAATCCCGGAGTACTTCCGCTTGAGTTGATTGAGGTTCAATCCGGATCTTATCTAGGTGAAGATGATATTGTTCGATTTGAAGACCGTTATGGACGTATATAAGGGTTAACATGTCAAACAATTCAACATTAATTAGCTCGTCAGTCATTGCTCTAAGTGGTATTTCTTTTGGTACCAGTGGTGCTCGTGGTTTAGTGACACAATTTACACCGGATGTTTGTGCTGCATTTTCCCTTGCATTCATTGCAGGAATACAGCGCAATTTTGCTTTTGCACAGGTAGCTATAGCAATCGATAACCGACCAAGTAGCTACGCCATCGCTATGGCGTGTGCAGCAGCACTAAAACAAGTTGGTATTGAAGTTATTTATTACGGTGTAGTTCCCACTCCTGCATTAGCTTATGTCGCACAAGAAGATGGAATTCCTGCCATTATGGTAACAGGGAGCCATATTCCTTTTGATCGTAATGGGCTTAAATTTTATCGTCCCGATGGTGAGATTAGTAAAGCCGATGAGCATGTGATCAATAATGAAAAAGTCGAATTTACTAATTTATCAACACTTACTGAATTGACCGTAAATGATCGTGCTGCTGAAGAATACATAACCCGTTATACATCACTGTTTGATGCTCCATGGCTTACAGGGAAACGTATCGGTATTTATGAACACTCGAGCGCTGGCCGTGATCTTTATTATCGTATTTTTGAACACCTTGGTGCCGAAATTATTGCTTTAGAACGTACCGACCATTTCGTTCCTATCGATACCGAGGCTGTTTCAGAAGAAGATACATTAAAAGCTATAAATTGGTCTAAACAGCATAATTTAGATGCTGTATTTTCAACCGATGGTGATGGCGATAGGCCATTAATTTCAGATGAGAACGGCAACTGGTTACGAGGTGACATTCTTGGTTTATTGAGTGCAGATGCACTTAATATTGAAGCTTTAGCTATACCTGTAAGTTGTAATACTGCAATTGAAAAAAGTAATAAATTCAAATGTGTGAAAAGAACTAAAATTGGTTCTCCTTATGTAATCTCTGAATTTGCTAACTTAAAAACTAAATTTAACTCAGTAGCAGGTTTTGAAGCAAATGGTGGTTTTTTATTAGGTAGCGATGTACAAGTCAATGGGCAGTTATTAAAAGCATTACCCACTCGTGATGCGATACTGCCAGCCATTATGCTATTGGCCGCGGCAGGTGAAAGAAGTATTTCAACATTAGTAAATACACTCCCACAACGTTTTACATACAGTGATCGCATTCAAAATTTTGCTACTGAAAAAAGCCTAGAAATTATCGGTCAAGGTAAGCTCGATCCTGTAAAGTTTTTAACTCGTTTGAAATTCAATAATGTCAGCATCAACAGTGTAGATGAAACCGATGGCTTAAGAATTACGTTAGTTGATGACAGTATCGTTCATTTCCGTCCTTCAGGTAATGCTCCTGAATTACGCTGTTATGCTGAAGGATTTGATCAAATACTAGCAAAGCAATGTGTAACTCAGTGTTTGGAAAATATTAGAAAATTGTAATAGAAGAATATAAATATATAAATTTGATATAGCTAAATAAAATGATGCAATATCATCGAAAGTAAATAAAGGAATTGATAATGAGTAAAACCAAAGTTGCGTTAATCACTGGTGTTACAGGTCAAGATGGTTCATATCTTGCTGAATTACTTTTAGAGAAAGGTTACGAAGTTCATGGTATAAAACGTCGTGCATCATCATTGAATACCGAGCGTGTTGATCATATTTATCAAGATAATCATGAACAAAATCAAAGATTTTTCTTGCATTATGGTGACTTAACTGATTCCTCTAATTTAACTCGTATAATTAAAGATGTACAACCAGACGAAGTGTATAATCTAGGTGCGCAATCTCATGTCGCTGTTTCATTTGAATGTCCTGAATACACTGCTGATGTTGATGCAATGGGGACGCTTCGTTTACTTGAAGCAATTCGCTTTTTAGGTTTAGAAAAGAAAACTAAATTTTATCAGGCATCAACTTCAGAGTTGTATGGCGAAGTACAAGAAATTCCACAAAAAGAAACAACACCGTTTCATCCTCGCTCTCCTTACGCTGTTGCTAAAATGTATGCTTATTGGATAGTTGTTAACTATCGTGAGTCATATGGAATGTACGCATGTAATGGTATTTTGTTTAATCATGAGTCTCCGCGTCGTGGTGAGACGTTCGTAACGCGCAAAATTACACGAGCTATTGCAAATATTTCACAAGGTCTAGAATCTTGCATATATCTCGGTAACATGGACGCCCTAAGAGATTGGGGTCATGCTAAAGATTATGTTCGTATGCAGTGGATGATGCTTCAGCAAGAAAAAGCTGATGACTTTGTTATTGCAACTGGTAAACAGATTAGTGTTCGTGAATTTGTAAGAATGTCAGCGCAAAACGTTGGTATTCAACTCGAATTTTCTGGCGAAGGCGTTGACGAAATAGCAACAGTGGTCGGCATTACGGGCGATAACGCTAAAGGTGTGACCGTCGGAGATGTGATTGTTCGGGTTGATACTCGCTATTTCCGTCCTGCAGAAGTGGAAACATTGCTTGGGGATCCATCAAAAGCAAAAGATAAGCTAGGTTGGGTGCCGCAAATTACGGTTGAAGAAATGTGTGCTGAAATGATTGAGCATGACCTAGCTAAAGCCAAGCAACATGCATTATTAAAAGCTCATGGCTATTCTGTTTCCGTTACAAAAGAAAGTTAATTATGATTAAGCGTATTTATGTTGCAGGTCATCGGGGCATGGTTGGTTCAGCCATCGTACGTCAGTTGCAAACTCAAGGAAACGTTGAACTTATACTTAGGACTCGTTCAGAACTTAATTTAACTAATCAAGCATCTGTTAATTCCTTTTTCGAAACGGAATCAATCGATCAAGTTTACTTAGCGGCGGCTAAAGTCGGTGGTATTGTGGGTAATAATACTTACCCAGCTGATTTTATTTATGAAAATTTAATGATCCAAAGTAATATCATTAGTGCTGCGCATAATGCTAACGTGCAGGATTTGTTATTTTTAGGATCATCGTGTATCTATCCGAGACTTGCCAAACAACCCATGGCTGAATCAGCACTGCTAACTGGTACGCTAGAGCCAACTAATGAACCATATGCTATAGCTAAAATTGCGGGTATTAAAATGTGCGAATCCTACAATCGTCAATACGGTCGTAATTATCGCAGTGTGATGCCAACCAATTTATTTGGCCCGCATGATAACTTTCATCCTGAGAACTCGCATGTAATACCGGCTTTATTACGGCGTTTCCATGATGCGAAGGTAAATGGAGAAAAAGAAGTGATTGCATGGGGAAGTGGTAAACCGATGCGAGAATTCTTATATGTTGATGATATGGCTGCTGCTTCTATATACGTGATGAACCTAGCGTCAGACATTTATGAAGCAAATACAGAATTAATGTTAAGCCACATTAACGTAGGAACCGGTGTTGATTGTACAATCCGTGAGTTGGTTGAGACTGTCGCCAAAGTAACTGGCTTTCAAGGTGCTATTAAATTTGATATATCTAAGCCTGATGGTGCACCGCGTAAACTTATGAATAGTAGTCGTTTAGAATCATTGGGGTGGACTTCGGCTGTATCATTAGAGGATGGCCTAGCGCAAACTTATGAGTGGTATATCCAAAATATTGAATGCATTAGGAAGTAATCAAATATAGTGACTTACCCTATGGCGTGTTGATCTTTGTGTTAAAATCATACAAAAGCTATTTTTTAATCGATTTAACCGCTAGTTTCGCTTATAAATAAACAGGATTTCTCTCATTAAAAGTATTTATTGAATTAAGCATGTACAAATTCACTTCAATGAATAAAAAACAAACAAAGATAAATAGCCCTAGTATTTGTAATATTCAATTTTTAATTTTTTTGTTTCCTAGATAGTTTTTTAGTTTTTTAGTTTTATATTTATACAGAAAAGGTAGTAAAATGAAAATTGCAGTGGTCGGAACTGGTTATGTAGGTTTATCGAATGCTTTACTTTTAGCACAGCATAATGAAGTTATAGCATTAGATATAGTTCCAGACAAAGTAGAACTTTTAAATAATAAAATATCGCCAATAGATGATCCAGATATTCAAGAGTATTTATTAAAAAGTGATTTGAGTTTCAAAGCCACGTTAGATGAAGAAGAAGCTTATTTTAATGCCGACTTTATTATAATTGCCACTCCTACTGATTATGATGATATTAATGACTCTTTTAATACAAAATCAATAGAGTATGTGATTTCACGGGTTCTTAAGCATAATCCAGATGCCACGATGGTAATTAAATCAACAATTCCAGTAGGGTATGTTAGCAGCATCAAAAAAACTTTTGAAACTGAAAATATCATTTTTTCCCCAGAATTCTTACGAGAAGGCCAAGCATTACATGATAATCTTTATCCTAGTAGGATTATAGTTGGAGAGAAATCTGATCGAGCTATGATTTTTGCAGGATTATTAGAGCGTGGTGCCATTAAAAAAGATGTTTCTGTTTTGTTTACTGACTCAACAGAGGCTGAAGCTATAAAGCTATTTTCAAATTCATATTTAGCGATGAGAGTAGCATACTTCAATGAATTAGATTCTTATTGTGAAACAATGGACTTAAATGCAAAAGACATAATTGACGGTGTTGGGTTAGACCCTCGAATAGGTTCTCACTATAACAACCCATCTTTTGGTTATGGTGGCTATTGCTTTCCAAAGGACACAAAACAGCTTAAAGCAAACTTTAAGGGAGTCCCAAACAATCTCATTTCTGCAATAGTAGATTCGAACGTAACTAGAAAGCGATTTGTAGCTAACCAAGTTTTGAACTTAAATCCTAAAATAATTGGGATATATCGATTAATTATGAAATCTGGTTCAGACAACTTTCGAAGTGCTGCGATGATGGACTTAATCGAAATTTTTGTAGGTGCTGGCGTACAAGTTATTATTTTTGAACCTGTTTTAATTACCGATGATTTTGAAGGTCATAAAGTGATTAAAGATATAAATCATTTTAAAGCCTTAGCAGATATAGTTGTTGCAAATAGACTCTCAGAAGATCTTAGCGATATTGAACAGAAAGTTTATACACGAGACATATTTAGTTGTGATATATAATGAAATTAGTGGGATCTAAAATGAATAAAATTCTGGTTACTGGTGGAGCGGGTCTTGTTGGGTCAAATCTTTGTGAAACTCTAGCAAAGAATCCGAATAATGATGTTTACTCGCTAGATAATTACTTTACGGGCACTAAAGACAATCATGTACAAGGTGTTACATATATAGAGGGGTCAACGGAAGATATAGAAGCCTTAATAACCTTTATACCTGATATTATTTATCACTTAGGTGAGTACTCTAGAGTAGAGCAGAGTTTTGATGATATTGACTTAGTATGGAAAATGAACCGTAATGGAATCATATCTGTGTTGAATTTTGTCCGAAAACATGAATGCAAAATTGTATATGCTGGTAGCAGTACTAAGTTTGGCGATGATGGTGCTGGTCGCAATGCAAGCCCTTATGCGTGGTCAAAAGCAAGTAATACTGAACTAGTTAAAAATTACGGTGACTGGTTCGGCATTTCATATGCAATTACTTATTTTTACAATGTTTATGGTAATCGAGAAATAAAAAATGGAAAATATGCGACTTTAATTGCACTTTTCCAGCAGAAATATCTGGCCTCAGAGAATTTGACTGTAGTTAAACCTGGAACACAATTAAGAAATTTTACCCATGTTGACGATATCATAAATGGCTTAATCCTTGTTGGAGAAAAAGGATCTGGAGACGGATATGGTATTGGTAACCCAGAAGCGTATTCAATTCTGGAAATAGCAAATATGTTTGGTAGAGAAATACAATTCATACCTGAAAGAAGTGGAAATAGACTTACGGCGGAAGTTGTAACTTCCAAAACAGAAATACTTGGTTGGAGAGCTAAACATAGTATAGTTGATTATATTAATAACTGGAAAAACAAAGCTGATATTGGTTAGTTCTAGTGCAGGTAAATTAAATTGTTCTTAATATCTCAAACAATCAATCAAGTCCGTGTATATTTAACTGATGCAGTTTTTGTAACTTTAGGACGCTGTATATCAGCTTTAGGCTCTTTATTCACTGTATATATATTAACTCGCTATTTGTCACCGTCAGATTACGGTGGCTTAAATTTGTTAATGACTTTTTCAATAATCGCTACTCAGCTCTTTATCGGTCCTTTAGGTGCAGGAAGTACCAGATTTTACATGGCTGCGGTTCAAAATGGCGACACTAAAAGCTATTTAAATAGTATTTATCATGCACTAAAGATTCTAAATGGAATAATTCTGTCAATTGGGTGTCTATTCTCATTCTATTTAATAATGTTCCATCAAGACGAATCGAGTGCTACTTGGGCTATTTTAGTTTTATTGATAACACTTTTCAGCATTATTACATCGTATAGTTCAATATTTAATGGATTATTTTTAGCAGCACAAAATCAAACTATAACTTCTTTTTATCAAGGAGTTGAGCCTTGGTTAAAAGTTATATTTGCAGTTCTGATTATAATGATGTTTGGAAGTTCGACTCTATCTGCAATATCCGGTTATATTTTAGCATTAGTTGCTCTTGTTTTTTCTCAGTTATTTTTTATTAATAAAATGATTAATAAAAATGAGAAAAATGAGAAAAATGAGAAAAATGAGAAGTGCGTTGATTGGATTTCTAAAATCAAAAAATATTCAATACCTTTTGTTCTATGGGGAGGCTTCACTTCCTTGCACCTTGTATCTGATAGATGGGCGTTAAACTTATTTTCTGATTTAGATGATGTAGGTTTTTACTCTGTCCTTTATCAAATAGGTTATTTTCCTGTTACGCTGATAATTGGCATACTTATTCAACTTGTTACACCATTCTTCTTTAGGCATGCAGGACTAGATATTGAAGCTGGTAATAAATTAAAAATAATGAAAACGGGTAGTATTCTGATTGTATTATCAGGTTCAATCACTTTGTTTATTTCATTTGTGTTTTTTTTTACTAATACATATATATTTGAAATTCTATTTTCAGAAGAGTATTCCCATATCGCATACTTGTTACCCTATATGTGTATAGCAGCAGGCTTATTTGCTACAGGACAAGCTGCGACATTAATCTTACAAAGCGAAGTAAATACTAATGTTTTATTAAAACCTAAAATAGTTACGTCAATTTTAGGTATAGCATTCAATATAATCGGTGCATTTTATTATGGGATCGAGGGCATAGTTATTGGATTAATCTGTTATGGAGTAATTTATTTGGCTTGGATTATAATAATAACATTTTTTAGGAATATTACTGAAAATGAAGTTAATAGTAAGAATTAAAGGTGGTTTGGGTAATCAGTTGTATTGCTATGCAGCTGCTCGTCGACTTGCGTTAATTAATCAATGTGAACTTGTAATTGATGATATTTCCGGTTTTACAAGAGATTTTGAGTATAAAAGGTCTTATATGCTTGATGCTTTCAATATTTCCTCTAGGAAAGCAACAAAGGCAGAAAGGTTTTATCCGATGCATCGTTTACGACGGTTTATTAATAAAAGGCTTTCAAGAATTAAAAGCTTTGAGAATAGGAATTATATAGAACAAGAATTCGAAGATTTCGATGCTCGAGTCTTAGATGTTAGAGTTAAAAAAAACACAACAATTGATGGCCTGTGGCAAAGTGAAACGTATTTTGCAGATGTTGCTGACGTAATTAGAGCTGATTTGTTCATAAGTCCACCTAGTGATCAAGACAACCTTAGTATGTTCGATACTATTACTAATTCAACCTCTGTAGCAGTACATGTTCGATGGTTTGGGGGAGAGCTATCTGAAACTAATGCAACAGCGGAGTATTATAAAGAAGCCTTAGCTATTTTACATGAAAGTAATAGCTCGCTTAATTATTTTGTTTTTTCTGATGACCCTGAACGGTCAAAGGAATTAATTACTTTTCCTTCAAATAATGTCACCTTTGTTACTCATAATAATTTAGATGAACAAAATGCAATTTGGGACTTTTGGTTGATGACAAAGTGTAAACATTTTGTTATTGCTAATAGCACTTTCAGTTGGTGGGCTGCTTGGTTGGCTGATTCAGGCCAAAATAGAATGGTTTTTTACCCACAACTAAAGGATGAATTAAAAAGTAAATGGCGATGGGATTATACAGGTCAAATGCCTGAATATTGGAAAGGCCTTATTGTAGAAATTTAAAGAGAATATCTAAATTGAAAATACTAATTTATGAAACAGAACTTTATTCTAGTGGTACTAGATATCCATTTAAAGAAGCTGCTGAAGATCTTGGCCATAGAGTTGATATGTTTGATTGGTCATTTTATTTTCCCTCTATGAGTGCTTCATCAATCTCGAATAGAGTTAAGGATAAAATTTTTGTTAATCGTAACATTGCAAAGCTCAATCATGATTTACAAAGAATAATAAAACTTGGAAACTATGATTTATTTTTAGTTTTAAGTGGGAAGTATATCTATCCAGCTACAACAGAGTTAGCAACTACCAAGATTAAATACGTTGTGAATTGGAATACAGACCACCCATTTAATAAGTTAAATAGTACCGGTTGGCTACTGGAATCGCTACCTATGTATCATGCTCATTTCTCACCTAGAATTCATCTCAAAGAACAATATGAAGACTTTGGAATGAAGAATATATATGAATTAAATTGGTATTATCGGTACGGTATTGATTTGGTTAACTCATTGCCAACTAATTACCAATTCGATAGTAACTTCATTGGTTCATGGAGTGAGAGACGTGCTAAATATGTTGCTGCGGTATCTGATCCAAAGATGCAAGTTTTTGGTTGGGGATGGAATAAAAATATAAATAATAGTAAGATTATATCTGAAGGACAGATTAACAAATCTGTCGGCATTGCTCATATGATGGATATTTATTCTGCAAGCAAGGTAAATCTAAACTTGTTAACTGTTGAAAATATGGATACCACTAACTTAAGAAATTTTGAGATACCAGCAGCTCATGGATTCCAATTAGCAGAAAGAAGTGATGCTTTAAAAACTATATTTGATGAGGATAAAGAGATAGTGTTATTTTCTTCACCTGAGGAGATGGTCGATAAGTATAAATTTTATATGAATAATGACGTCGCGCGCGGTAAAATAGCAAGTGCTGGTTACAATCGTTTAGTTTCTTGTAATCATTCGCTTTCAGATAGATTAAATAAAATATTCAGTGATATGGGAATATAAATGTTAAAACCAATTTTAACTGTAGTAATGCCCACACATAATAGAGCATCCTATGCAATAAGCGCAATAAATTCTATTTTATCTTTTCCTGATCCTGATATTGAATTAGTAGTAACTGATACTAGCGATAATTATCAACTGAGAGATGCCGTATCCTCTATTCAGGATAATAGATTAAAGTATTCTCATGTAGAAAGTCCTTTATCAATGACTGAAAACTATAATCTCGCAATGTCTAAAGCAACGGGTCTTTATGTTTGCTTGATAGGTGATGATGATACAATTACAGCAGATGCAATCAGTGTCAGTAGATGGGCAATGGATAATAATATAGAAGTAGTTTCTCCTTTAGTTGTTGCTAATTATGCCTGGCCCGATTTTAAATCTCGTTTTTTTGGAAATGCTCACGCAGGTCGGTTATATATCAAGAAACAATTTGGTGATTTTAAATGGTGTGATTCAAAATTAAATTTGAAAAAATCACTTAAAAAAGGTTCACTTGGTACCGAAGGGTTGCCAAAAGTTTATCATAGTATTGTTAGTAAAAACCTGATGAATATTATTAAAGATAAGTCGGGTGATTTTTTTCATGGTGTTAGTCCTGATGTATCTGGTGCTGTCGGATTAGCATTAGTTTGCGACAAATATTTAGAAATAGATTATCCACTAACATTACCTGGTGCTGCAGGAAATAGTAACTCTGGTCGTAGTGCTATGAATACCCATAAAGGAAGTTTAGCTGAAGACTCTCATACTAAACGATTTAAAAATTTAAAATGGCCAAATCTGTTACCTCAATTTACGAGTGTTGAAACTGTTTGGGCTCAGGCTGCATATTCGACACTCAAAGCCTTAGATGCGGATCTGCTGAAAGAGTACAACTTTCTTAAATTGTATGCAGTATGCTACCTACGCCATTGGGATAAACGAATCCATATTGACCAATCCTTAGCTGTCTATAAAAATGAATACAAGCTATCACCTTTAAGTATTTATATGTCAATTTTTTTTGAAATATCAAAAGAAATCGTCACTTTGATTTTTAGATATGGTAAAAGACTTCTTACACCAACCGCAGCTGGGGGAAGGGGGTTTGTTGGGAACATTCAAGATATTCACGAAGCGCAACTTCAACTTGAACATCATGTTGAAAATAATAATCAAGTCCTCTCAGAGATATTGAGAAGTTCCTTAACAGAACGATTATAAAATGATACTAATTTATAGTTTAATTCTAATTCTTATAAGTATTTTTACTATATGTTATACTAGGGTAATGTTTTCTGTTTTTAGAGGCTATGGAAACGTATTATTTCAGTTTGTAGAATATTTAATTTATTACAAGATATTTTTTTATATGCTATTACCCGCGATATTAAGAGGCGTAAGCGGGTTTAAAGTTGATTTAGCTGTTAACGTTGGGTTGGTTGAAATCGCTGTTGTATATTTTATGGAAGCACTATCTTATATAATATGGATAGGTGTTTTTGTTTTCTTTATTAGAAAAAGTAAAAGTGTTAAAAAAAGCCGGTACTGGATAGACATAGCTGAAAAGTTTATGCTTGTAACTTTGTTTTTTTATTTGCTCTTCTCGCTTGATGATTTTATCGCTGTCTTTAATGTTCATAATTTCATTAATTTAGATTTACCCGTCATTTCAATGTTTAAACCACTAGTATTAGCTTTAGGGCCGGTTCTAGCTTGTTTTTGCTTGGCTTATTTTAAGTGGGAAAATAAAAATAATTCATATTTTTTGTTATCTTTTATAGCTTTCTTCGTATTTATTATCATGTCAGTCATCAGTGGAGTTAGAGGGCTAATCATTCATTCTTTGTTTTTTATGATTTTCATTTTCTTTATTTTTAATAAGAAAAAATTAGTAATTAATGTTGGACTTATATTGTTATTTTTTGCGCTTTTTCAATCTTACTACATGAGTATACGACATCTAGATTCAGAAGATAAGGTTAGTATGTTATCAAGTGGAAATATAGGGGAACAGAAGAGAAGCTTGGTTGATGAAGCTGAGTTCCGCTACGGTGAGCAATCCAGACTTAGTGTCGCTTTCTTACGTAGAGGAATGAACTCTGACTTTGCTGGCATGACGCCTTTAGAGAGCTCTATGTATGCTCCGTTACCTAGAAGTTATTTTCCTGATAAGCCTATTCCAGGCTCTATTGGAATAGATAAGTATTCGATGGGAATGTACCTTATTAATAGTGATATCAGAGGTGAATGGTGGAACATGACAGAGTTTTTTCCTAGTGCTCATTCCTATTGGGAATTTGGTACTCTTGGAGTTTTACTTGTGCCTATAATTTCTGCATTTTATATTTATATATTAGCCATGTTCCTAGTTAGACTCAATTTTCTAGCGATTCCTTTTCTTTTGTTGTTCTTCAAACCATGGGGGTATAATGAAGTTAAAATATGGCTGTATGAAATTCCTCTTCAAATTTTTCAATATATAACACCTAGTTTAGTAATTGTCTTTTTTATCATTTTATCAATGGAGATGCGTAAATCCTTTTGGGTTGGCAAATCGAAATAATTTATCTATTTGGCATAGTAGGTCTCGATAATGAACAAAGTTTTTATTAATGGTACAGCTGCAAAGTATGGTGGTGGCAGTACAATTTTAGAAAGTTATTTAGAAAGTAAGATTGATGATGATGCTAATTATTATTATGTTTTTTGTCCTTTTAAACCACAAAAACTACCATTGCATTGTAAATGGGTGAAATATTCTACTGATGGTTTATCTACTCTTTTTTTTAGTCTTTTTTTAAGTTTTTTCATTGCATTATATTTTCGCTGTACAAAAGTTATAAGCTTTTCAAACTTAAATTGTATTTTTTCTGCTCCATCCATATCGAAAATAACTTACTTTCACAATATGTTAATTTTGAATGGAGAAGGATTTAAATTTAAAATACTGAGACTTATATCTAAGTACGGGTTACAAAGTAAGAATCTATATATTTTTCAAACAACATATGTAAAAGAACAATTTTTAAAGTCAATGGGGTTTCTTCCGTCATGTAAAGTTAGATGGCCCGGAGTTAGTGTTCAATATTTAGATGATAAAAGTCATTATCAACAAACTTATGATGCTAAAGCTCCATTTAAACTTTTAGTACCAATCATGGATCTGACTCAATCTCACAAGAATTTTAGTTTAATTAAAGAATTTGCATCTCACTCATACAATAACGAACTAGAATTCTATATTACATCTACGAACTTGGACGTTGATTTTTCTAAAGATCACAATAGCAAATTGAGGTATTTGGGGAATTTATCCAAACAACAATTTATA
The DNA here is from genome assembly GCF_040310065.1 of Shewanella sp. TB7-MNA-CIBAN-0143. Classification (NCBI taxonomy): domain Bacteria; kingdom Pseudomonadati; phylum Pseudomonadota; class Gammaproteobacteria; order Alteromonadales; family Shewanellaceae; genus Shewanella; species Shewanella sp. TB7-MNA-CIBAN-0143. The sequence continues at coordinate 30,035 of NZ_JBEOPL010000028.1, read as the reverse complement.
AACGCAATTGATAAGTGTGATGGGGTTATAATTGTTTCTGAAACCGAAACTCTTTGCTTGCCCATTTTTGAAGCTTTAGTTAGAGGGAAACCGGTTTTCGTTTTAGACAAGCCTTATGTAAAAGGTCTTGAAGATCAATTCGGCTTGATATATGGACTTCATAAGTTTTACGACTTTGATAATTTAGTTAGTAAAATTGAACAGAGTTTAGTCAGTACTGAAGTATATTTCAGAGAAGAATATTTAAAGGGCAATTGGGATTTTTAGTATGATAAATGATATTTTTAATGGTCGAGTGTTATTAATAACCGGTGGAACTGGTTCTTTCGGTAATGCAGTATTAAAGCGTTTTCTTGATTCTGATATCAAGGAAATTCGTATTTTCTCACGTGATGAGAAAAAGCAAGATGATATGCGTAAAGCTTTTAATAGTGAAAAACTTAAATTTTTTATTGGTGATGTGCGTGATCCACAAAGTATATCAACTGCAATGCGTGGAGTTGATTTTGTATATCATGCTGCAGCACTAAAGCAAGTACCTTCTTGTGAGTTTTATCCATTAGAGGCAGTGAAAACCAATGTACTTGGTACAGAAAATGTCTTAGATTCCGCAATTTTTCATGGCGTAAGTCGTGTGGTTTGCTTAAGTACAGATAAGGCCGTTTATCCAATCAATGCTATGGGTATTTCCAAGGCTATGATGGAAAAAGTGATTGTTGCTAAAAGCCGTAACTTAGAAGGTACCAATACTGTTATTTCTGCTACACGTTATGGTAATGTTATGGCCTCTCGTGGCTCTGTTATACCTTTATTTATTCGACAAATTATTGATGGAACACCACTAACAATTACTGACCCATCCATGACTCGTTTTATGATGACATTAGATGATGCTGTCGATTTAGTATTACATGCGTTTGAACATGGTTCTAACGGTGACATTTTTGTGCAAAAAGCTCCTGCTGCAACTATTAAGGTTTTAACTCAAGCTATTTTAGAGATGATTGATCAACCCGAACATCAAGTTAATGTGATTGGAACGCGACATGGTGAAAAGTTATTTGAAGCATTGTGCAGTCGCGAAGAAATGTTTGTCGCTCAAGATCAAGGAGATTATTATCGTATACCAGCTGACAACCGTGATTTGAATTATTCAAAATATTATGAACAGGGTGAACAAGACTTATCTTCAGTAGAAGATTATAATTCACATAATACCGAACGTTTAGATGTTGAGGGAATGAAGAATTTACTACGAAAACTTGATTTTATGCGTGAAATTGAGTCTGGTAATGTATCAGTTCCAGAAGGTGTTTAAAAATGAAGGTTTTAATTATCGGTGCAACAGGTATGCTTGGTTATAGTCTGTTCCAGAACCTTAGTAATGCAACACAATTAGATGTTTATGGAACTGTTCGCAGTATAGCAGGCAAAGAGTTATTTTTTCATGATTGCGAAGAGCAGTTGTTCAAAAATGTAAATGTGAGTGACTTAGCAACAATTGAGGCTGTGCTCAAAGAATTAAAGCCTGCTGTTGTCATTAACTGTATAGGCTTGATTAAGCAACATAGTATTTCCAAACAGCATGTGGATGCTATCGCGATCAATAGTCTTTTACCTCATCAGCTTGCTGGCATGTGTGATAGATATTCTTGTAAACTTATTCATTTTTCTACTGATTGTATTTTTGACGGAAAAAAGGGGATGTATAATGAACAAGATATCCCTGATGCGGTAGATTTATATGGAAGATCAAAATGCCTAGGTGAAGTTGATTATGCGCCTCACCTTACGCTTCGAACTTCAATAATCGGTCACGAGTTAGATTCGGCAGTGAGTTTAGTTGATTGGTTTTTATCACAACAAAACAGTACAAAGGGGTTCTCGAAAGCTATCTTCTCCGGACTGCCAACTTGTGTTGTCGCTCGGTTCCTCATTGAAAAAATACTCCCTGCAAGTGATTTGTCTGGCTTATATCAATTAAGTGTTGAACCTATAGATAAGTTCGCATTATTGAATCTTGTTGCTGATATATATAATAAAAAGATAGATATAATTGAGTCAACAGAGTTACAGATAGACCGTTCATTAAACTCAGAAAAATTACGCGATGCATTAAGCTTAGAAATTCCTACCTGGGAAGCGCTTGTTTCTGAAATGCATGAAGATTATAAGAATAGATATGAGAAGCACAGATGCATAAATTAAAAGTAGCAACAATTGTTGGTACGCGGCCTGAAATTATTCGTTTATCAAGAACAATCGCTAAATTAGATAAATATTGTGACCATACATTAATCCATACTGGTCAGAACTATGACTATGAATTAAATCAGATATTTTTCGATGATTTAGGTATTCGTGCACCTGATGTTTTTTTAGAGTGTGCTGGCGAAACTGCTGCAGATACGATGGCACAAGTTATCAGTAAGTCTGATAAAGTATTTTCTGATTTGCTGCCCGATGCCTTACTTATTCTAGGTGACACAAATAGTGCTCTGTCTGCTATTTCTGCTAAACGTCGAAAAATACCTATTTTTCATATGGAAGCTGGAAATCGTTGTTTTGATCTGCGTGTCCCTGAAGAAATAAATCGTAAAATAGTTGATCATATTTCAGATGTAAATATGCCGTATAGCGATATTGCGCGCGAATATCTTTTACGTGAGGGGTTAAAACCAGAATTCATTATTAAAACAGGTAGTCCGATGGATGAAGTATTGTCTTTTTATAAAGAAAGTATTAATTCATCTGATGTGTTATCTCGCTTATCGCTTGAAGCTGGGAAATATTTTGTTGTCAGTGTACACAGAGAAGAGAATGTAGACTCTAATTCTAATATCCACAAATATGTTGATGTGTTAAATACGATTGCAGATAAGTTTAGTTTACCTATTATTGTTTCAACACATCCAAGAACGCGAAAGAAGATTGAGGAATTAAACCTTCAGTTCTCTCCATTAGTTCAACTCCTTAAGCCATTGGGTTTCTCTGATTATGTGAAACTTCAATGTGAGTCGAAGCTGGTATTGAGTGACAGTGGGACGATCACTGAAGAATCTTCTATTATGAATTTTTCAGCGTTAAATATTCGTGAAGCTCAAGAACGACCAGAAGGTTTTGAAGAAGGTGCGGTTATGTTTACTGGTATGGAGATTGACCGAATATTGCAGGCTATTGAAATATTAGAAGATCAATGTGATGGTGAACAACGCACTTTGAATATAGTCGCAGATTATATTGCGCCAAATGTTTCTGATAAAGTGGTACGAATTATTACTAGCTATACAGATTACGTTAATAAATTTGTTTGGAAAAAATCTTAAATGCATTTAGCTATTATTGGCGATGATAGTCTTCCTGACAGTACCTTAGTACATGCAAAAATGTTGCATGAACTTGCTTCAGAGTTTATTAAGCAGGGGCATACTGTGATTATTATTGCTCCTGGGAAACCTAAGCAAGCTGAGCGACTAAATAAGTCTTTTATTGATAATATTACTTATTGGAAGTTTAAAAGCGGTAAGTTAAGAGGGCATGGTAAGATAAAGCGAGCTATTAATGAAACCTTATTATCTTTTAATGCTTGGCTTGCCGTTCGTCGCGAAATTGAAAAAGAGCCCTTTGACGGGGTTATTTATTATTCACCATCAACTTTCTTTGGCCTGCTAGTAAAAAAAATTAAGGCTAAAAACAGCTGTAAATCTTATTTAATCTTACGTGATATGTTTCCGCAATGGGCTATTGATGAGGGATTAATAAGAAAGGGATCTCTAATCGAAAAATATTTTCGCTATTTCGAAAGCGTTAATTATAGTGCGTCTGACTATATTGGATTAATGTCGCCGAAGAATTTGACCTTATTTACCGATAAGTACCAAGATAAGTTTAAAACACATGTATTATATAATTGGGCTGACATCAATGCTTCGTTCCCTAGAAGCGGTAATGCAGACTTACGTGAAACTTATGGTCTACAAGGTAAAGTTATTTTCTTCTACGGAGGTAATATTGGTCATGCACAAGATATGGGCAATTTATTACGTTTAGCACATTCGATGAAAGAAGTCACAAATGCCCATTTTCTTTTTTTAGGACAAGGTGATGAAGTTACGTTAGTAAAGGAAACTATTGAGTCTCAAAACTTAACAAATACCACTTTGCTACCATCGGTCTCTCAAGCAAAATATAAAGAAATACTGAGCCAAGTTGATATAGGTCTTTTTTCTTTGGCTGCATCACACAAAACGCATAACTTTCCAGGAAAATTGCTCGGCTACATGGTTGAATCATTACCTATCTTAGGGAGTATTAATGAAGGCAATGATCTAAGTGGAGTCATTACTGACGTCAATGCCGGTTATATTCTTGTAAATGGGCAAGATGCTGAGTTTTGTAATGCTGCGAAGGCTCTTGCTGCGGATAAGAATTTAAGAAAGCAAATTGGTGACAACGCCAACCGTTTGTTAGCAAGCCAGTTTTCGGTTGAATCCGCTGCGAAGATAATATTAAACAACTTAAATTCATAATATTTAACAAGGGCATGTAATGGAAATCGTTTTAACTGGCATTAGTGGGTTTGTGGGGCAGGCTCTTTTACCTCGTTTGCTTAATAAAGAAAATAATATACGCGCAGCTGTTCGCAACCCAAATAAAACACGTGGTGGTCAAGTTTCTCTGTTTCCTATTGATAACATATGTAAAAATCAAAACTGGGAAATCATTGTAACAGGAGCCGATATTGTCATCCATTGTGCCGCTCGTGTACACATTATGCATGATAGCTCGTCAAGTCCATTAGATGAGTTTCGTGAAGTGAATACCTATGGGACGTTAAATCTTGCTCAACAGGCTGCTGATGCAGGTGTAAAACGTTTTATATTTATCAGTTCAATCAAAGTAAATGGTGAGTCAACAGAGCATAGTTTTCCGTTTAAACCGGACGATGCTTTTATACCGACAGATCCATATGGATTAAGTAAATATGAAGCGGAGATTGGGTTGCGTAGAATAGCTAAAGAAACCGGAATGGAGATTGTCATTATTCGACCACCTTTGGTTTATGGTCCTAACGTGAAAGCAAATTTTTCTTCAATGATGAAATGGGTATATAAAGGTGTACCATTGCCATTGGGTGGTCTCAAACATAATAAACGTAGCTTTGTATCAGTTGATAATTTAGTTGATTTAATTATTACCTGTATCGATCACCCTAAAGCCGCCAATCAAACTCTTTTAGTATCTGATAATGATGATGTCTCTACAACTGGACTATTGCAAAATATGGCAACTGCTTTATCGGTGCCAAATAGACTAATACCTGTTCCTGCTTCTTGGTTTAATGTTGCTAGTAGAATAATTGGTAAACCAGCTATAGCACAGCGTTTATGCGGCTCTTTACAGGTTGATATTTCCCAAACAAAAGACATTTTAGGTTGGGCTCCACCGCAAACTATGGCGCAGGGGTTCAAAAAAACAGCTGAAGCTTTTTTAAAAAATAAAGAGAAAAACAAATGATCCGTTTTATCGACTTCTTTTCTGCATTCCTTGGTTTATTATTCCTGTGGCCAGTATTGCTTATTGTGACGATTATAGGCTTGTTTGATACTGGCTCGCCGATTTTTGTTCAAACTCGCGTAGGTCGAAATAAAAAACCTTTTAAATTGATTAAATTTCGCACTATGTCAGTTGAGACAAAATCTGTAGCAAGTCATTTAGCGAGTAATGCTTCTATCACTAAACTTGGTGTTTTTTTGCGAAAAACAAAAATTGATGAACTTCCACAGTTAATTAATGTTGTTAAGGGCGAAATGAGTTTAGTCGGTCCTCGTCCTAATCTTTTTAACCAAGAAGAGTTGATTAAAGAGCGTGATGCTTTAGGCGTCTACAATGTACTACCAGGAGTGACTGGGTTGGCTCAGGTGCATAATATTGATATGTCAATACCAAAGCTTCTCGCTGAAACAGACAAAAAGATGATAGATACGCTGACTATTCAAAACTATTTTAAGTATATCTTAATGACGATTACAGGTAGTGGTTCAGGTGATGCAGTAAAATAATTATATCTTTCTTTTATACTTGATAATACGTTGGTTTGACATCTGCTATGATTGCTTTTATCTAAATGAATTCTGCAGGTTAGGTAAATTCTCTCAGCATTTTTAATGTCTTTTGCTGTTTCATCAAGAGGCTAATACTAACCAATATCTTATTGGATATTCCGCTGATGTTGTCTTTTCGGTATCACATAACTTTTATCAATAATACACACTCGTGTCAAACTCGATGTTTTGACAGGTTAGACTATCTTTTTAATGTAGATAAGTTTTTATTACTATGAATGTTATTAATTTGGAGCGCGAAATGGATTTTTTGCAACGTATTTTCTCTTTACCTCGTCCTCAGAAACGGTTGGTAAGTCTTTTTGTTGATTCATTTTTTTTAGTTTTTGCTTTTTGGGCTGCACTATTGGTTCGGCTTGATGATATCAGTGTGTTGAGCAATGCCACTTTTTGGATGGTCATTTCAATCGTTCTGCCCATAAGTTTAATATTATTTGCTAAATTAGGCCTTTACCGAGCAGTGCTGCGTTACATGGGCTTGCAAGCTCTAATTGCCATTGTCATTGGGGTTACGGTATCAACCATTACATTAGTGTTGGTCTCTTTTTATGCGGAAGCTAATATCCCTCGCACAGTTCCGTTAATATATGCCGCATTTTCATTAGTTTTTATTGGTGGTTCAAGAACTATTGTTCGCTCTATTGTTGGGTCTGGAATGAAACGTACTGGTGAGCCCGTAATCATTTATGGTGCTGGTGTGAGTGGTCGTCAATTATTAACGTCGTTGGTTCAAAGCCATGAATATCATCCTTTTGCTTTCGTTGATGATGATGTGTGCTTACATGGTACGGTTATACAAGGGGTTCATGTTCATTCACCTTCAATTATTCGTAAGTTGATCCAGCAAAAGTCAGTGACTAAAATTTTACTTGCTATGCCAAGTGCCACCCGCGCTAAACGTCAGGCTATATTGACTCGGCTGGAGCCTTTGGCTGTTCAAATATTGACAATTCCAGCAATGGCCGATCTAGTAAATGGCACTAAGCTTTACAGTGATATTAAAGAAGTCGAAATCGATGATTTACTGGGGCGTGATGCTGTTAATCCTCGTGAAGACCTTTTATCTGCCAATATTAAAGATAAAGTGGTTATGGTCACTGGTGCAGGAGGCTCTATAGGTTCGGAGTTGTGTAGACAGATTTTGAAACAGTCACCTAAAAAGTTAGTGCTTTTTGAGTTATCTGAGTTTGCTTTGTACGCCATAGATCGTGAATTAAATGCAACGGCTAAAGAGCTCGGTTTAAATGTCAGAATTTTACCTATAATGGGTTCAGTACAGCGCGAAAATCGTGTGCAAGCGGTTATGGAGTCGTTTGGTGTGCAAACGGTTTATCATGCGGCAGCTTATAAGCATGTGCCTCTAGTAGAGCACAATGTCGTTGAAGGTGTTCGCAATAACGTATTTGGTACTCTCTATACTGCTAGGGCTGCTATCGCTGCAAAGGTTGAGACATTTGTGTTGGTTTCAACAGACAAAGCGGTACGTCCAACGAATGTAATGGGCACCACTAAACGTATGGCAGAGCTAGTTTTACAGGCATTGTCACGAGAGAACAATAAAACTCGTTTTTGTATGGTTAGATTTGGCAATGTGCTTGGTTCATCAGGCTCAGTTGTGCCTTTGTTTAGAACTCAAATTGCTAATGGTGGCCCTGTAACTGTTACTCACCCTGAAATTACCCGATTTTTTATGACGATACCAGAAGCATCCCAGTTAGTGATTCAAGCAGGGGCTATGGGTAAAGGCGGTGATGTATTTGTACTGGATATGGGCAAGTCGGTAAAAATTGTTGATTTAGCTAAAAAAATGATTCGTTTAAGTGGTTATGAAGTACGTAGCGAGAAAAACCCCGAGGGTGATATTGCTATCGAGTTTAGCGGATTACGCCCAGGCGAGAAATTATACGAAGAATTGCTTATTGGCGATGATGTCACAGGTACTGAACATGAGCGTATCATGACAGCTAATGAGTTGTATTTAACTTGGGCAGAGTATTCTGTAATTTTAGACCGTTTAGATTTAGCTTGTCATCAGTTTAACCATGAAGCCATTCGCGATATTTTACTTAAAACACCTACAGGTTTTGCGCCGACAGATGGTATTTGCGATTTAGTTTATCAGCAAAAAGCTAAAAACTCTGATGCTGCTAAGAAGGTCATTAACCTTGTATCTTAATTTTTCGATTATCAGGACTTCTTTGTTTCCTTAGTACTCCTTCATTAATCACAGATTGGCCAAAGTCTAAATTTATATTAGGCTTATTTTTACAAGGATTTAAAATGAAAGTAGTAATTCCCGTTGCAGGTTTAGGCACTCGCATGTTGCCAGCGACCAAAGCCATTCCAAAAGAAATGTTGCCTTTAGTTGATAAACCGTTAATTCAATACATTGTTAATGAGTGTGTGGCTGCTGGTGTTAAAGAAATCGTATTGGTCACTCATGCCAGTAAAAACGCGATTGAAAACCACTTTGATAAATCCTATGAGCTTGAATCTACACTTGAGAAGCGCGTAAAACGTCAGCTACTTGAAGAAGTTCAAGCTATTTGCCCTAAAGATGTGACCATCATGCATGTGCGTCAAGGTGAAGCGAAAGGCTTAGGGCATGCAGTGTTGTGTGCTTATCCTTGTATCGGTAATAGTCCGTTTGCAGTGGTATTACCGGACGTTATTTTAGATGAATACACTGCAGATCAAAAAACTGAAAACCTAGCCGCGATGATCGCGCGCTATAAAGCGACCTTCGCTAGCCAAATTATGGTTGCGCCAGTGCCAGAAAGTGACGTTAGTAAATACGGGATTGCCGATTGTAATGGTGTTGAGATCGCACCCGGTGATTCTGCTAAAATTAAAGCCATGGTTGAAAAACCTGAGTTAGGTGAAGCGCCATCTAATCTTGCGGTTGTTGGCCGCTATGTATTATCTGAAAAAATTTGGCGACTACTGGCTAAAACACCTGCCGGTGCTGGTGATGAAATTCAGTTAACCGACGCCATTGATATGCTCATTGAACAAGATACGGTTGAAGCATTCAACATGACCGGTAAATCACATGATTGTGGTGACAAATTGGGTTATATGAACGCGTTTGTTGAGTATGGATTACGCGATGCTAAGTTAGGTGCGGATTTCAAAAAAAGTATTGAAAAAATTATGCTTGAACAGTAAACATTGATTTATTGTTAATACCAAAACCAACTCTTTGTAGTTGGTTTTTTGCTATAGCCTAAAAGCCTAGAGCGCTGCGCTGCTAGATGTTAAGAATAGGGCGTCTGCTAAGACGACCTTCGGTCTTCGAGGACGCTTTGCTGCTAGATGCTAGGAATAGAGCGCCTGCGGCTGCTAGGGCGACCTGCGGTCTTCGAGGACGCTTCGCTGCTAGATGCTATAAAATCTTAGCAGCTAAGCTGTTCCTAGCAGGACGCAGTCCGCTCTCTGGCGAGCCTGCGAGTTCCTAGAATCTAGCAGGATGAAGTCCGTCCTAGAACCTAGCAGTGACGAAGTCACGCCCTAGGTACTTAAATTTTATTATATTGGAGTTTTTATGTCTCGTAAGTATTTTGGCACCGATGGTGTCCGTGGAAAGGTGGGGACGTTTCCTATTACGCCTGATTTTGCAATGAAGTTAGGTTGGGCTGCTGGTAAGGTTTTAGCCTCAACCGGTACCAAAGAAGTGTTGATTGGTAAAGATACCCGTAGCAGTGGTTATATGTTTGAATCGGCAATGCAGGCAGGCTTGTCTGCTGCAGGTGTCAACGTGGCCCTTATTGGCCCTATGCCAACGCCTGCAGTGGCGTATTTAGCTTCTACTTTTAGAGCCGATGCGGGTGTGGTTATTAGTGCATCGCACAATCCTTTTTATGATAATGGCATTAAGTTTTTCTCAAACTCTGGCACTAAGCTTAATGACGAGCAAGAGCTTGAAATTGAAGCTTTACTCGACCAAGCGTTAAATCATAATGCGATGGAATGTGTTTCATCTGAATTGTTAGGCAAAGTGCGCCGAATTAATGATGCTGCGGGACGTTACATTGAGTTTTGCAAAGGCGTATTTGCGAAAGATTTAACCTTGGCAGGTCTGAAAATTGTCGTCGATAGTGCTAACGGTGCGGCGTATCATATTGCGCCCAATGTATACCGTGAGTTGGGTGCTGAGGTAATTAGCATTAATGATAAGCCTAATGGCACTAATATTAATGACCATTGCGGTGCGACCCATTTAGACAGTTTACAAACAGCAGTTATGGTACATGAAGCTGATTTAGGCATTGCGATGGACGGTGATGCAGACCGAGTGATGTTTGTTGATCACAATGGCCGCGTAGTGGACGGCGATCAAATTTTATATATTTTGGCAAAATCTGCCAAGCAGCAAGGCACCATGACAGGCGGTGTGGTCGGCACGTTAATGTCTAACCTTGGTCTTGAAATAGCCTTAAAAGAAATGGATATCCCGTTTAAACGCGCTAAAGTGGGTGACCGTTATGTAGTTGAACAATTAAAACAGACAGGATGGCGCATAGGCGGCGAAGGTTCTGGGCATATTTTACACCTTGACCATGCTTCTACTGGCGATGCTGTTGTGGCGTCATTATTAGTGCTGCAAGCGGTATTACAATCGGGGCAATCATTAGCTGAGGTTGTATCGGGTATGAAAAAGTTACCTCAAGTACTGCTTAATGTGCGTTTAACCGCTAATAACGCAGATGAAATTATTGCTTCAGCCGTCGTAAAACAAGCAGTGATTGAAGCCGAAGCAGTACTTGCTGATAACGGCCGTGTGTTATTACGTAAATCGGGCACTGAACCGCTTATTCGTGTGATGGTTGAATCAACCGATCCTGAAATGTCACTAGCACAAGCAGAACATATCGCTAATGCAGTTCGCGCCTAACAACAGCGGACAGCATTGTCTAGGCGCGCAGTTAAGCTATGACGTTAGCGTTTAGTTCGCGTCGGTTAGGTGATTAACCACCGCTATTTGATTATAAAAAAGCAGCAATCTATTTGCTGCTTTTTTAATGCTTGTAATGCCTCGTTTCAGTGTTCACTTTTTAATGGCATTTAAAGTGTTTTTTAAGGCGTAAATTGAGTTTAGCGTTCGGTTACATTCGTTATTTTACATCTCAATTTATATGGGGTTTGATTCAGTCAATCAGATAGTTAAGGTTGATTGGGTATCGCAACCCATAAATAGACTATCCGTTTTTGATACACTTCATCCGCCTCAACGCCGTGATTTCCGTTATAATTATCCATTAAAGTTAGGTCGGACTGATATTTAGGTTATTAAACAGATCTTGGAAGCATTTCAATGAAAATCCTAGTCACCGGTGGCGCTGGTTTTATCGGCTCTGCAGTAGTGCGCCATATCATCAATAGCACTCAAGATAGCGTCATTAATGTGGATAAACTGACCTATGCAGGTAATCTTGAATCGTTAGCGAGTATAGCGTCAAGTGATCGATATGTTTTCGAGCAAGTCGATATTTGCGACCGTGCGGAATTAGACCGAGTGTTTAAACAGCATCAGCCAAATGCTGTAATGCACCTTGCTGCAGAATCTCATGTTGATCGCTCCATCACTGGTTCATCAGACTTTATCCAAACCAATATCGTTGGCACTTATATGCTGCTTGAGGCGACGAGAGAGTATTGGAATACCTTGTCATCTGACGCTAAGCAAGCATTTCGCTTTCATCATATATCTACCGATGAAGTGTTCGGTGATTTGCCTCACCCAGATGAGTTGCAAGGCCATAGCCCAAATGAAGCGTTAGCATTATTTACTGAAAACACTGCTTATGCGCCAAGTAGCCCTTATTCTGCATCAAAAGCATCAAGTGACCACCTAGTGAGAGCATGGTTACGCACCTACGGCTTACCTACTGTGGTGACTAATTGCTCTAACAACTACGGCCCTTATCACTTTCCTGAAAAATTGATCCCATTGGTGATCCTTAATGCGCTAGAAGGCAAGCCGCTTCCTATCTACGGTAAAGGTGATCAAATTCGTGATTGGCTTTACGTTGAGGATCATGCCCGCGCACTTTATAAAGTGGTCACCAGTGGCAAAGTCGGTGAGACTTATAATATTGGTGGGCATAACGAAAAGCAGAATTTAGAAGTGGTACAGACTATTTGCACTATCTTAGATGCTCTAGTGCCTAAAGACACGCCTTACGCTGAGCAAATCACTTATGTGACAGACCGCCCCGGCCATGATCGACGATATGCCGTTGATGCGAGTAAAATCAGTAATGAATTGAACTGGCAACCACAAGAAACTTTTGAAACGGGTTTACGTAAAACCATCGAGTGGTATTTAACGAATCAAGATTGGTGTCAACATGTCCAAGATGGAACTTACAAAGGCGAGCCGTTAGGCATTTAATCTCATTACTGCAATTATTGATCTGTTGTCCTAGATTTATGATCCAAAACCTAGGGCCTTTTCATCTAGGAACTTATTTACACATGAAAGGCATTATTTTAGCGGGCGGCTCAGGGACTCGTTTATACCCACTCACGAGAGGGGTATCCAAGCAGTTATTGTCCGTGTATGACAAGCCAATGATCTACTATCCACTGTCAACATTAATGCTGGCTGGGATCCGTGAAGTGTTAATTATTACCACCCCAGAAGATAGCGAAAGTTTTAAACGTTTACTCGGTGATGGTTCTGATTTTGGCATTCGGTTAAGTTATGCATTACAAGTATCACCAGACGGTTTAGCGCAGGCATTTTTAATTGGCGAAGAATTCATTGGACAAGACAGCGTTTGCTTGGTGTTAGGTGATAACATTTTTTATGGGCAATCCTTCAGTAAAACATTGCAGAATGCCGCTAGCAAGGACGGTGGCGCCACAATATTTGCCTATCAAGTTAAAGACCCTGAAAGATTTGGTGTGGTCGAGCTTGACGTCAATATGAACGCTATATCGATAGAGGAAAAGCCCGCTAAACCTAAATCAAATTATGTTGTGACGGGTTTATATTTCTACGACAACAGCGTTGTTGAAATGGCAAAACAAGTTAAGCCATCACATCGCGGCGAGTTAGAAATAACCACGTTAAATGAAATGTATTTAACCAAGGGTAACTTGAAGGTAGAGTTGCTTGGTCGTGGTTTTGCATGGTTAGACACAGGCACATATGATAGCTTGCACGAAGCATCTTCTTTTGTGCGCACTATAGAGAATGTGCAAGGGCTTAAAGTGGCCTGTTTAGAAGAAATAGCCTGGCGCAACGGTTGGTTAAGTACGGATGATCTTGCTAAATTGGCTGCACCGATGATAAGCAGCAACTATGGTCAATATTTAGCGAATTTAGCTGGTTCGGTTAACGAGGCTTGAGTATGAACATATTGGTCACAGGTAAAAATGGCCAAATTGCTAGGTGTTTAGTTAAGCAACTTAGTACTCTACCAGATGTCACCTTGTTGGCATTAGATCGTGACCAGCTTGATATTACAGACCCTATTAGGGTCAATAAGGTTATTGCTGAGTTTTCACCCAATATCATTATCAATGCAGCTGCTTATACCGCAGTTGATAACGCGGAACAAGAAAGCGCATTGGCCTATGCTGTTAATCGTGATGGACCATTTAACCTTGCCGTTGCCGCGAATAATATCAATGCCATTATCATCCATATTTCTACCGATTATGTTTTTGCTGGCGATGGTCTTGTCGCTTATGTTGAGACTGATAACACCGAACCTCAAAGTGAGTATGGCCGAAGTAAACTCGCTGGTGAACAAGCGGTTGCACGAGCGTGTTCGCAACATATTATACTCAGAACCGGCTGGGCATTTGCTGAGCATGGGCATAATTTTGTCAACACTATGCTGCGTCTTGCTAAAACCAAAACGTCTATAGGGGTTGTTGTCGATCAGTTTGGCGGCCCAACCTATGCGGGTGATATTGCCAATGCCATAGTGACTATTGTGAAACAGCTCGTTGATGGTCATCAAGCCTACGGGATATATCATTATTCTGGTTTTCCTCATGTCAGCTGGCATGTTTTTGCGACAAAAATTTTTGACCTTGCGCTAGCGCAAGGCGTATTGAAACAGCCCATTCAAGTTACCCCTATCACAACGCTAGACTATCCCACCCCCGCAAAGCGCCCAGCAAACTCACGTTTAAATTGTGATAAAATCAATCAAGAATTTGGTCTTGTGCAAAGTGATTGGCAAGCCGCATTAGTCAACATTGAAGAGTATTCACGATGAACGTCATCGCTACACAAATTCCAGATGTGAAGATTATAGAGCCCACCGTGTTTGGCGATGATCGTGGCTTTTTTATGCAGACGTGGAGCCAGCAACAGTTTGAAGCACTCGTGACAGGCAAGCCTACCATTTTTGTACAGGATAACCATTCCAAGTCGAACAAGGGAACATTACGCGGTTTACATTATCAAACACAACACACTCAAGGAAAGCTGGTACGTGTCGTGAGCGGTGAAGTATTTGATGTGAGCGTCGATATTCGTAAAGGCTCACCTACCTTTGGTCAATGGGTCGGCGTTTACTTATCTGCCGCCAATAAACGCCAGTTGTGGATCCCAGAAGGCTTTGCCCATGGTTTTTATGTAACAAGCGACCAGGCTGAATTTATTTACAAATGTACTGATTATTATTGCCCTGGATCTGAAGAGAGTATTGCCTGGAATGACCCCGCTATTGGCATTCAATGGCCGTTAACTAACCCACCTTTATTATCAAATAGAGATGCACATCAAAGTGTATTGCTCAAGCACGCACAATGTTTATAGCATTTAGCTGCGCTTCTAGGACGCTTCGCTGCTAGCTGCACCTCATCCTGGATGGAGCGGGATATCACCGAGCGAATGTGATCAACGACTCGGCTCTTAAAATGAGGTATTTTGTAAACTCGCTACTCTAATTACTGCCCATTGTCCCATCTGCCTACAGCAAGTGAGTGCGCTATAGTTTATCTATAATTACGCATCATAATAGCTCTTATGATATACAATAACTAATCACTCTTGTGTTATTTTGGCTAGGATGATATGTTTTTATATATAATTTTTCTTCAGTGATGCATTAAGACGTATTGAAATGAGCTATGTAACAGAGCAGATATTAGAAAGCCTTCGAGACGCTCGGGTACGTAAGGGGTTTAGCCAGAGAGAGCTGAGCGCTCGTTCGGGTGTACCGCAAAGCCATATATCGAAAATCGAGTCTGGTGGCGTTGATTTAAGAATGTCCAGTTTGATTGCACTTGCCCGTGTACTCGACCTAGAGTTATTTGTCGCACCTAAAAAGTCTGTTCCTGCCATCAAGTCGATCATTCGAAGTAGTAACGTTACTCATAATAACGGTCTTAGCGATGAATGTGAGCAAATGTCGCCAGCATACCAGTTAGAGGAAGACGACGATGACTAATAATGTCTCTACGTTAAACGTTTTGCTCTATGGTGAACCCATCGCAACGATCACTAATGTGGGCAATGACAGAACGCTATTTGCCTTTATGGATCCGTACATTAATGACGAATCACGGCCCGTGTTAGGGCTTGGCTTTAAAGATTCGCTAGGTGGCTTGCTGACCAACTTCAAACCTACCCAAACCAAGTTAACCCCATTTTTCTCTAATCTTTTGCCAGAAGAAACCATGCGTAATTACCTGGCAGAGCGTGCCGGTGTGAACCCTGCGCGGGAATTTTTTCTATTGTGGGTGCTAGGGCAGGATTTAGCTGGCGCGATCACGGTTGAACCGGCCGATGGTGAAGCGCTGCCGCCTAATGTGCATCAAGACATTGAAGGTGAAACGAAAATTGAAGCTCCAATGCGCTTTTCATTGGCGGGTGTACAGTTGAAGTTTTCAGCCGTACAACAAGTAAACGGCGGTTTGACCATTCCTGCTACGGGTAAAGGTGGCTCTTGGATTGTGAAATTGCCGTCGTCTCGATTTGAGGCTGTGCCAGAAAATGAATATTCGATGATGGAATTGGCTCGAATGTTGGGAATGGAGGTGCCAGAGACTCAGCTACTTTCCATTGACCAGATTGCCAATATTCCAGAAGGCATTGGCAAATATGGCAGCTCTTTTAAAAATGCTCAGGCTTTTGCGATCAAGCGTTTTGACCGTGCAGATGGTCAAGCTGTGCACATTGAGGACTTTGCGCAAGTTTTTGGTGTCTATCCTCAAGATAAATACAAAAAAGCGAGTATGCGGAATATTGCTCAGGTTATCGGCATCGAAGGTCAAGACGAGGACATCGCAGAATTTACTCGCAGGTTAGTGTTCAATACGTTAATTGGCAATGCCGATATGCATTTGAAGAATTGGTCTGTGATTTATAAAGACAAGCGCACCGCATCGATTGCACCTGCTTATGACTTTGTCTCGACTATTCCTTATATCCCAGATGATAGTGCGTCGCTCAAGGTTAGCCGTAGCAAAAAATTCAGCGATTTCACGTTGGATGAGTTATCACACTTAGCCGCTAAGGCCATGCTGCCAGAAAAATTGGTGTTAGATACTGCCAAGCAAACCGTAGCAGGCTTCCATGAGGTATGGGCGAAAGAAAAAGCGCATTTACCACTTACTAAGTCGATGATTGAAGCAATCGAGACACACTTACGAAGCATACCGCTACGCTAAAATGAGAAAAGATTGCCGAGTAAAGTCTGGTTTTATTCTTATCGGTCAAAAGACTCACTCAAACTTCTTCTTGCGATCATGACGGTAATTTTTTGTGGTATAAGTTGGGGTCATAGCACTTGATATCGATTGTTCAATAGACTCTCGCAATCCACTAAATAACCGCACTTCCTCAGAACGCTTCAAATAGTCCATGATGCCATCACTGATGGACTCAATAATTTCCTTAGCCTTTCTGATCCGAAATTCCTTACCCTCAGCTAATTTCAGCAAGTGAGACTCGTCTGGGAACGTTTTACTGCCAGCAAGCTTAAGCGCCATTTTGTTATCTATGGTGTCGTAGATAAGCGTATGAGTAATATCAAATGGAGGAGACACAAAAATCCTAGACATATCCTGTGAGTATAGCAACGCAAAATTTTTCAAATGAGCATCACCATTACCGATGAGGCAGTTAAATACGATGTACCGGTACATTGTCTCTATTTCCACTTGGCTATTGGTGTACAGATAAACAGCCTTGAGTAATGTCTCATAACTACCACTGTACTTAGCATCAGGGTCATTTGGCTTCTTTAGCAGCGTGGTGAAATCCTCATAACCAAGCTTCATCCCCTCTGACGTTTTATCAAAACGCTCAACTACAAAAGTCTCAAGATTCTCTGCAAGGTAAGTCGCTGGAGGTTTCAAGCCACAATGGTTCGCCGCCCCCATGCAAACGTATTCGTTCACTGTTAGTAGTGGGAATTCCTGGTCAAACGACTTAACGATCAAGTCCTTTTGCTCAACGGTTCTATCGGTTATAGCGCCACCAACACCAGGAATACTGACCTTAGGCTGCATACCCGCGAGTGAGTTTCGCAGGTAATATTTTTCCAGTAATTGAGGGAACAACGGTTCAGTACTTCGATACGTCAGAATATCATTAAGGGATATCGACTCGACCTCAGGCATTTCTAATTCACTCTGATAAGACAACATACCGATACTGTGATCACCCTGAAGTGCCAACAAGTACATGTCGTTAACCTTGGCATAGCGCGCAAGCTTTTCAGCAATAAAACGGCGATTAAAACCCTCTGGCAAATTTTGCGCGAACACAGGATGCAATGCAGAAGATGAGTAACCATCCAACCCCTTTTTCGTCATAGTAAGCGACACATGCTTAGCATCCTGAATTGGTTGGTAATGATGCACAGAACCATACGTCAACACACCTAACTCAGCATCATCAGCACCAACAACAACTATGCGGTTGATTTTAGATGGGAAACTAATTTCAGTAGCCATTAGTCATCTTCCTTAAATATGCTATCAATCTCATCCCAATCTGGTAACTCATGAGTCTTTGGAGTCACATTAAATTGCAAATCAATTGCATCAAGCAAACGCTCAAAAATATCAAATGAACCAGTGAACCGACCATTCTCAATTTCAGAAATAGTAACCTTATGAATACTCGTCAATTCAGCGAGGCGCTGCTGGGTATAACCTAGCGCTTTGCGGCGTTGACTAACAGCTGTACCAATCTCTGCTCTACTGCCCATACATCACCAATAAGTTAGCCATATAGCTAACATCATAGACTAAAGCATCTAAGTTAGCTATATAGCTAATATTGTTTAAGCTAGATCACCATAAAATCACCAAGTTAATCCTAAAGAAGCAATTTAGTGAGCCAGAGAAGCGATAGCTATCTTTGAAAAATGGAAAACGATAATGGTGAGTAGTAAAGAACTTTAGCCCCTAAACCGTTCGGTTACATTTGTTATATAACATTTAGCTGCCTGATAGGCAGCTACGCTGATAAATTATATAAAGGAAAATGCCTAGCAGATGAAGTTTATCCTCTGGCGAGTAGGATTTCCTAGGATCTCGCTCTTTTACTTTGGGCGTTCTGTAGTCGCAAACTGGCACTTGATTTTTTGAACCTAAATCGTGTCAATAAGTAGTGTAATAGCTATTTTATGTGCTAATATTGTTTCAATAAGTGGTTTTTACTCTCTTTGTTGAACCGAAATGGATGCATAATGTCGAAAGCAATTACGATTCAAATTAACTACGCTTTTGAGTGGCATGATGTTGCGACTATCGAGTTTGCAGAACACCTTGATTCAAGCTTTTGTCGACTGGACTATGAAACAGATCATGTATTTGCACACTATAATGATTTTGCAGAAACCGCAGCCTGCGTCACTTTGCCAAACGACACCATGCCCTATCGAAATAATAAAAACTGGTTTCGTTTTTTAGATGACATTATTCCCGCAGGCTCAAGTCGTAAATACTGGCTACGAACACTGCGCTTGCTCGATGAAGATAAGCTTACCAGGAATTTTATCCTGTTATCTCAAGGTACTATCGCACCGATAGGCAATATCAGGGTGAAAGAGTCGGTACCTGCCGCTATTACCAACCCAATACCGGTAACGTTTAGCGTTGAGGATGTCTGTAGGCTTGAAGTCGACTTTATCGAATACGCACAGGCCAATGGAGCCGCTGCTGGCGGTGCGTCTGGTGCAGGTGGTGCTGCGCCTAAATTACTTCTTCGTTGTGATCCATATGACAGAGTGTGGATCGATACCTTTCAGGATAATCCAAGCAATCTAGACACCCGATACTTAGTCAAATTTTCAAGAGGAAGCGCAAGTATCGACCACGATATTTTAAGGGCTGAGTTTCACTTCTATCACGAACTTAAAGCACTTGGTTTCGATACTATACCCACTGATGAAATGCGCTTGATAGAGAGCGAGCGAGGTCCATCACTTTGGTTGCCGAGGTTTGATGTTGCAACAATAGGCAATAAACAGCAACTGCTTGGTATGGAGTCAGTTTACTCTGTGTTAGATATTGCTCCTGCTACTATGATGGAGCATGGCGAGGTGATCCGCGCTTTAATAGAAGTGTTTACTTTAAAAAACGATAACAGTGAAACAACAACGTTTCTCGATGCAGAGAATGGAATCGCAGCGTTTGTTATCGAGTGGGTTCGCAGGGACTTGCTTAATATTGCTTTTGGTAATTCCGATAATCACGGTCGTAATACGTCATTCATCAAGCAGAACAACCGTGTATCCCTTGCGCCTATCTACGACTTTGCCCCCATGAAAGCCGATCCAGAAATGATATCAAGGACTTTTATATGGGGGGGAGGACTTGAATTAGGTGGACAATATGACTTTGTTAAAATCGCCAATAGTCTTGCTGATCTTATTGAACCAAAAGCGCTTTTAGATGCATTGGCTCAAACAGCAATAGAATTAGTTGAACTCAAGCAAAGGCTGGGAAACCGAGGTGTTCCCCAGTCTATTCTCTCTTTCCCAAGTATGGGGTATGAACATTTAGAGCAGAAATTCAAAACCTGGAAACTACTATGACAGAAAAGGCCAAAATGTTAGCCCAAGAGAATCGTCATGGCCGACTACCACTTGCTGCAAAGCGTCAAAAATTGCCGAGCTCTGTCAAAGATGAGCTTATGAAAAGTATTTGCATTGAGCTTATTACCAGTCAGATCACGACGGGTAAGGCTTTGCAGAGGTTGCGTACTGAAATGCTATTCGCAAATCAAGAGCAATATGCCAAAATGGTCGGCATTACAAGGAAGGCATTATCTGAGATTGAGGGAGATAAATCGAAAGCTAGCGCTTTAGTTTTAGGCAAAGCCCTAAGGGGGGTTGGACTGGAGTTATTGGTCTTACCCAGAGATAAGTTTTTACAGGGTGAAATCATCGGTTATGAAAGCGCAACTGACGGTTCTGGCGCAAAAGTATTACCGGGATGATGTGTCAAAGGTTGATAAAACGGCATCATTCTTGATAATACACTCACTTAAATCAAAAAAGCTTCAATACGGTACTCTGCATGACATTAATGACCATTATCGACAATTCTGAACTCAACACATCTAACAAACAGTGGCAAAAGCTCGACAAATTGTGGCAAGACGTTGAGAAAAAACAAGCGCGTAATCAACGCTATCGCGCAAAATTAGATGGTTTTTATGAAGAGTTTAAACCGCTAATCGAGCCAAAAGAGCATGTTGTGTGTGCTGCGACCGGAAAGTGGGTCCAACATTTACTAACGTTTGTGCCACGCAAAACGATTAAGGGTAACCAAAGAGTTGAACTTTATGGTTGGATTGAAGAGGAGCTCACTATACTTGAGGCCAACCCATTTAATCCCATTAGCACAACTGATTTGCGAGAGTTTTTTACTTCGTTATTGATTGATTTTCAATCGACGATGCCAAAGCAAACGGTGAGTGATGAAGAGCTTGAGACGCTAAGGGAAGATCTGTTTGGCATGTTCGGTGAGTGGTTGCCTTTAAGCAACGAAGAGCTTATTGATATGATACATCATCCTGAACGTTTTCAAGCGTATATTAATGACATGCTCAGCCAAAGCAATAACGCAGAAGCTCAAGATGAACATCAAGATGATGTTGAGTGGGATGAACCAGGCTGGGACATGGGTGATGACTTTTCATTCGAAAACGATGACTCTGAATTACCGATGAGCACTGCGTTATTTGAAGATAAAGCGATGTCGAAACTGTATCGACAACTCGCTAATCAACTTCATCCTGATAAGGAGCAAGATCCTGCGCAAAAAGCCTTAAAGAAGGACTTAATGCAGCTTCTTTCCCAGGCTAAAAAAGATAAAGATGCGCTCGCGTTACTGATGATGGCACAGGAACATTTGCCCGAATATAAACTCATCGCTGATGAGGACATGATAAAGCGAGTGGAAGCCGCATTATATTCAAAAATAGCATTGCTAAACCAAGATCATCAATTTATGCAGCATGGCAACGACATTAAATCGGAAATTTGGCGTCGTTTTGGCGGTGGCGGAAAGGCGTCGCGCGCAAAAACGTTGCAACAGTATGGCGATCTGCTGATCATTGAAGCTGAAGTACTATACGCTAAGATCAATAACGTCACGACGGTGCAAGCCCTGCGTGAACAGTTAAGTCAGCGAATGCATCAGCAGGAATTGAATGACATGATGGGGTTTGGCATGTTTGAAGATTTTCTAGATTAGATTTTGTTTGTCGAGATGTCATCGCTGACGTTTTAAGCGTTTTGCATACTCACTTCATCTATTATGATGGGGTCATAATCTAAACCACTATCGACCCAGTCACAGGGCCGATAGTGGCTAAGGTTTTTAGCCCAGTCCCTCGCTTTTCATTAATGAGTCAAATGCATTACCATCAAGGCGAGAAGCATTGGCAACATAGGGGGCATAGACTTCAAACAGTAGTCGGGTGTCACTATGTCCTAGCATATGGGAAATGTATAGCGGGTTCTCATGAGCCGCAATATGCAGCACTGCGGCTGTATGGCGTGTTTCATAAGGTCGACGGAGTTTTAAGCCTGCGGCTTTTAAGGTGGGGAACCACAATTTACGACTTATAAAATGCGTTGAAGGTGGTAAGCCTGTCGGCGCGATAAATACAAAGTTAGATCGTCCGGTTTTAACGGCTTGAATACGTTTAAACGCATCAAATACGGTGTCACACATCTTAAGCTCACGGCGTGATTTTGGTGTTTTTACATCACACACTTCACCATTAACCCAATTTTGACGAACGCGAATTAATCGATGGTCAAAATCAATGTGGTCCCACTCTAAACCATGCACCTCACAGCTGCGCATGCCCGTCCAGAAGCGAATGATAAAATAGTCCTTCCACTTTTTAGGCACACTCGCAAGAAACTTGCGCACCTCATCGATGGTCATGGGGTTTGACTCTGCTTTTTCTTCTTTGAAGGCCTTATAACGTCTCAGTGGATACTCAAACTTATACTCTTCTGCCGCTAAGCTGATAATGGCAACCAAAGGCCAAAGGATGAAGTTAATTCGCCGATTAGACAATAAACGAGAACCGTCTTTTTTTACCCCTTCACTTAAGTCCTGACGAAAGTAATCCACCTGTGACAGCGATAGTTCGTTGACTAATGTGTTGCCGAAGTGGGGGGTAAGGTATTTATCCAATGCACTGCGCACCGAATCTCGATAGCTGTTTTTCCAGGTGGCTTTTTTTCGTTCAAACCACTGGTTCGCAAAGTCATCAAAGAAGGGGTATTGACGGTCGGGGTGAGTGGCGCGTTGCAGTTGTTCAAACTTGACCACTTTTTTGCTGTTTGGGAAGTAGTCGCGGTATTGGAAGGTGCCTAAGTCAATTTCGGCACTCATTTTTTTTAGTGTGGCTTTGGCGTTGTTGAGGTTTTTAGGGGTGGCCATCAATTGGGTGCCTTCACGAAAACGGCAACCATAAAGATGTAAGTCGAACTGAATACGCCCATTGGGGCGAATGCGAATTTGAGCCATAAGAGGCCTCCATCAAATAGATCTGTCCCTACCCGATGGAATTCGTTAGAATTTAGCCATCGGCTGGGTCTCGATTAAAGGTCGGTGCAGCCGGTACGGGGGAGAGTGGTTGCCGCCACTCTCTCCCAACTGCTATTTAAGGGTGACCTAACTTGTAAAACGCGCAAGTTAATCACCTCAGTGTGTCTTCCCAATAGGCTAAAAATATAGCTTATTCGTTAACCAGTTCTAGTTATATACCCAGTACTGTGTATTTGTCCAGTGTTTTATTGTACTTATTCAAACAACACATCAACATAATGCGCCACGCCCGTTTTATTCCGAAATCAAACA
This sequence comes from Shewanella sp. TB7-MNA-CIBAN-0143, assembly GCF_040310065.1. Lineage (NCBI taxonomy): Bacteria > Pseudomonadati > Pseudomonadota > Gammaproteobacteria > Alteromonadales > Shewanellaceae > Shewanella > Shewanella sp. TB7-MNA-CIBAN-0143. Next base: position 6,600 of record NZ_JBEOPL010000028.1, on the reverse strand, counting down.
TCCTTAAAACCAAATAAATCATCCTGGCTATGTGTATCGCCATCAGCATTCTGCTGTTTTAGCATGATCTCTAGTCTGGCTTTCGACTGCAGTACTAGTTCCATTCTCGGGGAAGCATATTCGATATCTGTGATACTTTGGTAAGGCTCGGCATTATCTCTGTCGTTATAAAACCCCAACTTTAGCCCTCCTTGCTCATTAATTAATACCGCGATTTTCATTTGTTCAGCATTGGTAATATCTTTAATTTGCACACGACTTAGCTGACTCAGATTGATGCTGTATAACGAGGGCTTGTGACAATCGATGTGTTTTGTGCGAATAAAACGGTTACTGCCGGTCTCTTCAACTAAGCTGGCAAGCATGACATAGTCTTTATCGATATAGAGTAGTGCTTGATTGGCTTTTTTGAGTGGCGTAATCGACAAATATTTTTTGAGATCTTCTTTAAAATCATAAATGTTGATGATAATTTTTACCTCGACCCGATACGCTGATTCTTTTTTTAATCGATATTCACGCAGTGATGCTAACGAGCTTGAGTTCACGCTGTGACCATCACTAAATATTGCGCGTTCATCATCCAGATAATACAGGATCTGTTCTGCATCAGTGTTATGACAGATCCGTTCTAGTTGTACCACGCTATCTTTGTTCAGCAATATGCCATGTGTTACTTCCATATTCTCTGGTAGCGCACAGGTCTGAATATTGTTGTCACGCTCAATACGGACTTTTTGTAGCTCTTTATTGAGCTCAAACACATCAAACGGCTGATGGGCCTCGGCGACGTTAAGGATCACCCTCGCCGAATCAGTGGGTAATGACTGGTAAGCTTGGTTTTTATGCTGTTCAAGAAAAGCAAGATGCTCCTCGATTGGCGGTTTAGCTTGAATGTATAGACGAGATACTTGTGCCATCAGGCCATTGAGTATCGGTAACTTTTGCTGTTTACCATACTCGACTTCGATAGTGATTGGGTTTCTATTTAACGTGTTATCTAGTTCAGCCCGCCACCATGTACCGAAGCTACTTGCACATAACGACCATTGACCTTTTTTGAGTCCCCAGTCACTGCTAAGTGGCAATTGAACCATAGAGGGAAAGTCGCTCTGACCTCCGATTAAATAGCCCAGTTCTTTGTTCTCTATCACCACAGTGACATAAGGAATAGGATCTCTATCACTGATAGCGTTAACCAGGTGGCTAATGCCTTGTTTACGGTCTGCATTGAATTCAAGTTTTGGCAAGGTGGGATCCTTTTAAGTATTGATAGTTAATAGATCAGCAAAATACTGCGCTAGTGGGCGTTTGAATATTATTGCTGAAAATGGTGTATGCAATATGATGTTAAGACTGGTGTCACCAACTGGTATAACGTTATGCAACACTGTGTCTTGCTTGCGAGCAAAGTGGCTTTTGACCAATTCAAGCTTATGACTGTTAAGGCTTTTTCTATTTTGTACTAAAGTCAATTTTGCATTGAATGATTTGAGAAACCCTTGATGACATAAGCTTTTAAATGCTTTAAGTGTTCGTTGGTTGCAGGGGCAATTAAATACAATATCTAGCTTGCCTGGCTCATCCGGTCTTGCTAAGTGTTCACTTATGAACGCTTCAGCAATCGTTGCTCCGCCTAAGTGCTTCATCGCGGTACATTGCTTTTTATCCAACACTAACCCTTGGTGTTGCCCCAACAGCATCCACGCTTGGCTCAGGGACCTCATTGTAAGCTCTCCAGTTGTTAACTTGCGCATTGCTTGACCATTTATAAGATGAAATACTTGCCCGTTGTGCCATTGTCTTGGTGCGTTAGCAGTCCAAATTTTTAACCATTCATTATCATCCCATTGCTGTTTAAGCATGGATGCTGGCTGTTTTGGGACGATTCTTTTTAGCAGTTGCGCTTCGCTATAGTAGGGGCGGTAACTTTTTTTAGCTTGTTCAGGCAATGAGGCGTATTGAGGACTAAGTTCAGCAAGTACCCTGGCTATATCATTTGAACCAGTGGGCATATCCAAAAGGTAGCGCAACTCATCACGGCTATAGTGGCGTTGGTGTGGCTTAAAAAGCGGGATGATCCTTTCAAGTCCATGCAAGTAATGACGTCGAGTTGTTGCATAGTGAGCATGGCCAAATTGAGCGCTAATCACATCAAAAACAAGGCTGTCGTTTACCTCGCTAAAATCACGCCCTTCTAGCCAAAAGCTAAAGCGTGCTAAGCAATTCTGTTTGGTCAACATTGTTTGCATTGCTTTGTCATCAAGCAAAGTCGCTAAATGGTTATCTTCTCGCTCATATGCCAAATGTAACCCTTGCAGATAAGTGAGCTCAATACCTGAATGACGTAAATGATGGAAGCGTACATGAGGGCCGAACATCCCTTTAAGCACCTGTGTCACTGGATATAAATAATGACTTGCGCGTGACGCAATGGATTCACCACATAATGCCAATAGCGGTTGTGCGTGATCACTCTCTGCATGGATTTTAATGACAATACGTACAAGTTTGGCTGCCACTTCAGGCATGACAATATACACATGGCGAGTTTGTCGATTTTTAGTTCGGCCTTCAGCAGTTTTTGTGATAGTGAGTTGAAAATGGTTATTCTGATTGAAGGCTTGACGAATATCTCCCACACGAAGACGTAAAACCTCACCGCGACGCAAAGCCCCATAGAACCCGAGTAAGGCTGCAACACTGGCAAACAGTCGTTGAAGAGCGTGACCATTACTGGTCGAGAGTAAGTGTTTGATCACTAAGTGTAACTGAGCAATACTGAGTCTAAAGGGATCAACTCGAGCAGGTAAACTAGGCTTTTCAAATTGACTCAAATCAAGGTGGTCGGTCAATGGTTGTTGAGAGACGCTGCGTAAAAACTGATAGAAATGCCAGGCTTGAGAGTCTTTGTCATTAAGGGTTTCAAATGCTTGCTGCGCCCATAGTGCTAATTTATCGGGCTCGCATGCCGCTTGATACGATAATGGAGCAAGGTTTTTGTAAAAATTGCTGTACCGGTCGACAGTATCTGCTGGAAGATTGTCACGTTTAATTCCGCCCTCAATGAATAACGACTCACAGAAATGAAACAGCAGTTTTGGGAGGATGTTATCTTGAGTCCAACTGGGCTCTGATGGCATGACTGCGGATGCGTTGTTTTTATTGCGGTAATACTTGATTAACTTTTTGTGCGGCCAATGACGCTTACCAGAATTTGATGTCATGCCATTTGGGTTTTCTTGTCGAGGAAATAGGATCGGTTGATACAGTGAATTTTTGACAGCAACAGGTAGAGTAGGGCTGAAATGTTGAGGTAACGTCGCAACATGGCGTAGAGGATCTGAAATATCACGCAACAGTTCGGCAGGTACTTGATAATGATGGTGCCACAATGATTGAAACGTTCGTTGCCACTTCGCTTCTGAGCGCGGAGCAAGATAATAAGGCTGCGCATATAATGCACTATTTAATGCTTTTAAAAGGGCACTTTTTGTTGGTTCCTGAGTTTGCTGTAGCATATATTGTTGTAATAGCCGATAAGCAAACAGTGGCAGTGGTAACCGGGTAAAACTAGGCTGAGTGTTGTTAGCAAATGCCGCGATAGGCGCTGGGTGTGGCACCTTTAGGGTATATTGACCTTCAAAAAATGTGATTGGATCAGTACTACAGAGCACCGCTTGCCAGTAATTTAATGGCAGGGGCGCTACTTCTATGTAGAGCACGACCAGTAACCAAGCTAATTCACTCTGAGATCTACTTTCGGGGGCGGCGAGAAAGCGCTGGCGTTGCTGAGAGTAGCCTCGTAGTACTCTGCCAGCATCGTCGTTGAAGATTTGTATTTCACGCATCCACTCGAGTGCACTATCTTGACACCGCGTCTCTTGTTTTGGAGGTAGAGTCCAATCACAGACATCATAAAGATAGTGTAATACTTGATCTCGTGCTCGCTTAAGTCGACGTCGCCGCCCGGTGTGAATGTCGTTTATAGCCCCATTAATTTGCTTGAGACTGACCTCACTGAGTTGACGTTGGCTGGCGTGTTGCTCAATCTGTAGACATACCCAATCGATATCGCTGCGTTTTTCTATCACTAGTCCCAAGTCGTCATGGTAACGCTGTATTGTACTGTAATTGAGCATCTCACTTCACCTCCATGACTGGCGATAGCTGTAAAAATTCACTAATGCAGTCAAGGTGTTTAGTGAGTTTTCTTTGTGATGCAGGGAAATGCATATCACTACCAAGGTGCTCACCGAAAGAGGAATGTCCCATAAGTTGATCCACATCTTGAGTGGATAAAACTGGATCTAGTGCCGCTCTCGCATGCTGAGCAAAAAAATGGCGAAGTTGGTAAGGCACCACACGATCGTTTTGGAAACATTGAGACCAATTCAGCATCATAAAGTGACGCAGTGTTCTTGCTGTGAGCGGCAACTGCTCACCCATTTCATTGATCTCAAACCACACCATTGGTGAGGGGGTAAACTTTGGGAAAAATTGATTAAGTTGCTGTTTGAGCAACTCAAATCGCTGGATTGCTTGCTGCAGATAATCTGGGAGCATCATACTGCGCCAGCGTCCCTTGTCGCTTACAATAGCGTATTGAAAGTTAAAGCAGTAAGCCTGTTCAAGCGTAATCGCATGCGTTGGGCGAGCACCTGTTAATACGATGAACAGTAATGCAAGTTCGTTTGCGCGAAAATTGACTAACTCGCGTAAGGCGCTCGTGGTGTACTGCGGGCGTGTTAGCTGTCGCCCTTGCTGATGTAAATAACGGAAAAAATGCCTTACTTTATCCACCTCCAACATCAGCTGTGAACCAATAGCAAGTGCTGGCATTTTGACATAGGTTTTGGTTGCTTCAGTGAGATCGAGGTGAAACGCTGCAATGCGGCCTGCAACGAGTAAATGCTCGGGTAGCGGATCATTTTTATGTAGCAGCGAACGCTCATTGGCGGTAATAGGAAGCGGTATATTGAGCATCGGTTCGAGCTTCGGATCCATCAGTACTTGACGAAGTCTATCGAGATATCGAGTTTGTGCGTGAAAGATCTCGTAACGTAGCTGATCGCTGTCTTGGGATTGATAGGCACTTGCAGAATGATGATGCAATCCTTCTTCACCGAGCAATAAACGTTTACTGAGTGTCGATAGACCACTATCAAGATTGGCTAACGTTTTGAAGTAGCTAAAAAATCCATCACGGCGTATGCGGTAACGTCCTAATAACGAGGTTGGCGTGTGCCATTTGGTATTCAACCAGTAAATGAAAGTTTCTTCTTCCTGGCTCGAAAGCTCCCAATGTTCGGTAGATTGAGTTAACGCATGACTAAAGTAAGCATTGAGCCCGTTTGGTAGCGGCTGCCACTGCCATTGAATGCCATGTGGTGTGTCGTGTGCCAATGCATACTCGACCCAGGAAATATTATTCATACGCACTCGTCTTAGTGCGCTGGCCCTGCATGGCTCACTGCCTGTGAGAATGTTTATCGTATGGATATTATCAGTAGTTTTGCAATCAATAAGTTTGCCAGTAAGCCACAGATAGACAAAATAAAACAGATGTCGATCGTATGAGTTGATTTTGTTGCTCACGGTAGGTTTTATGCACGACTTTAATCGATGCAATGCGGTAAGAAGTGTTAATGCTACGCTCATGGGCTCAGGGTTAACGCCGCCACTATTACATTTACGCGCTTTACGTTTAATCGCACTGAGTTTACTCATGCATTACCTTTACCATCATTGCTGGTTAGTTTCTTGATGTCTGACCGTATCGCTGATGGTGATACTCCTGCAAATAGTGCTAAGCGGTTTTTTTTGGGCAATGAGTTGGATGGTAGCCAAGGATTAGATTTAGCGGTATTGAGCCGAGAGGCGAGCGTTTTTAGTGTTGAAGATTGAGAGCTGTATTGCAATGCTGGAAGGGTGAACATTAATGTCGTGATTGTTTGCTCGATGTTATCTGCTGAATGTTGGTATTCACATAAGCTCACTTTTTGTGATTGAGCACAGGGATGTTGTCTCAGTAGAGCAAACAATGGTTCGGGCGTTAAAAGTAGAAAATGCTCATGAGTTACAGATATGACATACAGAGTTATTGTTTTCAGCAAGATATGTATTTCATGCTCATGAAGATGGTCAATCACGCCGGAGGGGGACTGCACCGTTATCTCCTCGCTGAGTAAACTTGCGACCAAAGGATGATAATCGAGGGTAAAACTGTTAATTAAGCGCTGTTTTGTTTTCATATTTACCATATTTTTATTCTTCATGCGCATATAGATGACGCTTACCGAAATTAATTTTTCATGTCTCTTATTCACTGTCTATTTGTACAGTAATTATTGGTAATCACAATAGATATAAGATTAATATTTATTAATAAATCCTTTACTATTCATAATATTACACAACAAAAATGTTGTTTTTTACTGTGTAATAAACGATTTAGGTGATTTTGATTCATATTTTGGCGAAAGATAAATTGATTGGGATGATGAATTTAAATTGATGTGGACCCCCTGTGTCAGGATAGTTGTCGCCTCAATTAATTTACAAATAAACAGGGCGCGGTAAGTTAAAGCAAGTGAATTA
>NZ_JBEOPL010000027.1:0-62527 GCF_040310065.1 Shewanella sp. TB7-MNA-CIBAN-0143 | reverse complement strand
CGGGATGGAGCAGTTGGTAGCTCGTCGGGCTCATAACCCGAAGGTCGTAGGTTCAAGTCCTACTCCCGCAACCATTTTCTAATAGTAATTCCTCATTTCAATTAACTCCCTTTTTAAACCCTTAAAATCCCATTGTACAATTAGTTCCTGTCGTCATGCTCAGCTTTTTATAAACAAAGAGTCGAAGGTCTTAGATTTTTATCAAGTCCTACTCCCGCAACCATTTTCTATTGTTATACCTTTCCTTTTAATTTCCCTGCTTTAATTATCTGCACCTAGAACTATATCTTTATCGTGCCCCTATTTTTATATTTTAATCTCAATCTCACATCTTAATTAATTTTTATAGCTCGTCCAGAGTATGAAATGATTAATGTCACTCGCCGGACTCAAAAAATAAAAGCTGTTATGAGCCCAGACGACATTTATATCCCCAGCCCCAAAAATATTAACGTCATCAGTTGAGTCTCTTTCTAGTGCGTTATTTTGATGTTGGTAGCGATAATTTCCACCAACTCAGCATCCCACCTTCAAGTTGATATACATCAGTAAATCCAAACTGTTTAAGTTTTCTAACCCCAGGGATACTGCGATGGGCAGAGAGACATATCACGACAGTTGTTATCTCTGGTGATAATTCAAGCTGCTTTATCGCATCAATAGAAAGCGACGTGATAGGCAGGTTTTTAGAACCTTCAATATGCGACTTGTGCCATTCCATTTTTGAGCGAACATCTACAATCTGAATATCATTCTTCTGAAGTCGTTTATGTACTTCTTGGGCGCTCATTTCGGGTACTTTTCCAAACGGTAGCCACTGACACAGTTTCTTTAATATCGACATCTATGCATTCCTAATATTGATTTCTAATGTGTATGCTTAACTAAAGCCGAATTCAGAGGCATTCATTACCAAGCCATCAAGCTAAATAGTGACAAGTTAACTTTATGGAAAACATCATCATGAATGGCGATTGCCTTTCCTATCTCTAATGTCTACCAAACAAGTCGTTTCATCAAGCTTTGATCCACTATTTATATTACCGACTTGAAATCTGACATTAAACAACAATCAAGAAACAGAGCTCTTAAAAAAAGTTCTGTTTCTACATAATACAGCAGCATTATATTAACTATGCGATCATGCAGCACTGGCTTGTTGTATTTACAGTCACTGTTGTCGACGATTTTGCGCTACAACACATCAATAAAAATGCCGAATGATTTCTCATTCGGCATTATCTAAAGTGCAATACAGTTATTTCATCAAAGTGACTTCAACCAGTGTTTCACTTTGGTGCGATTATTATTGTCACGACTTTGCTTAATTAATTCATCATCAGCTTTAATTTGACTCGTTTTAGCCAACCGGTCATAGAGCAAAACATTCACAGATGCAGCTAAATTCATACACCCTACAGTCGGTACATACACAACATCATCAGCAGCATCAATTAATTGCTGTGGAATAGTGCCGTCTTCCGGACCGAATATATAAAAGGCATTATCTGGATGAGAGAATAAAGGCAACGGAGTCGCCCCAACGACAAGATCGACACAGACTATGGTTGCGCCATCAGGCACACTATCAAGTAATGACTCGACACCAGTTAAAGGAATACGCTTGGCAGCATCTTTAGTGTCAACATCGTATTGAGCATCACCCGACTTAGCCGCCAATTCATAACGTTTTCCGGTATAGCAAACGTTATCAACACCGTAGCAACCAGCTGCTCGCATAATGCCGCCAACATTGACCGGCGTTTTGGGATTAACTAAACCTATAGTGACTTGTTGCAATGAGGAATTTACCATAAAAGCTGTTTATCTATTCCGGGTTATGCCGCTTGAGCGACAATACGTTGACGTAACTGCTGCCATGCAGCTTCCACTAATGAAAAATCATGTTCATCTAATTCTTCATTTGCCAACGCAAGACATTTAACCAACTTTTGATCAAGCGCAGGTAAATCTTGTTCAGGTTCGACTTCTAATTCAGCTAATACAACGGCGACGTGGCCTTGTAAATAACCACAAGCAAATAACGCATCGTCATCGCTGTGGCTAACACTGTCTTCAATCCAAGACTCTAATGCTGCATCGTACTGTTCTAACATGTTCTAGTTCTCCACTAAATCTGGGTTGGCTACTTGATACATTACGTAATCATGGTAACCCGTGACTATTTTGTAGTAGCCAGTGAGTGCTTTATCTAATTCAGGGTCGCCACTATCCACAATTAATGGCCTACCTTCAAGTGCTTTTAGCTTAGTTTTTGTGGCCAGGATTAAAATATTGTCTTTTTCTAGTTGCCGGATCAGTTCCGGTGACAACTGCTGATTGCCACGACCCAATATATGCCCTTGCCCACCGATTAATGTAATCACTAGCTTGACGCTAGAATACCTTTTTTTATCGGCAATCAACGCGAGTAATTGTTGCGCGGTAACATCCTTAGCAATCACGCTTTTATGCTGAATAACATCAACACCAAGCAAAGTATTTTCTAAACCAAGGTCTTCCATGACTGCCGCTACGGTGCTGCCTGAACCCATGATATAAAGCTCATCGTCCATTGATTCAATCACATCGGCGGCAATATCGGCCAACACTAATTCATCAACTTCTTTACCGCCCATTTTGACTGCTTGTATATATCGTGGCGCAGCTGGAACCGTCATTTCACCAAATCGTTTCGCTTTTACAATCCCCTGCCTAAACGCGATCTCATCAATGTCCATTACATCAGCAGACATTAAGCTCACGAGTTCACCTTTAAGTAACATGCTGACAACGAGCCCAGAAGCATGCGGGGTAATACCGTATACACCCGAGTGAATTTTAACACCAGCTGGTACACCTAACACCGGAAATGAATCATCAACCACGGCATAAATATCGCGGGCAGTACCATCACCACCAGCAAACAGTAACAAATCTAATTGATGATCGAGTAAGTATTTAACCGCTTGTTGGGTATCTATTGCAGACGTTTTTTCAATTGAGGTTGTTTCTAACGCGGTATATACATCTTGAGTCGAAAAACCCATTTGACGACATAAGCTCCCGCCCATATCACCAGATGCAGTAATAATATCGATTTGTTTAACGAAAGGTAAAATGACATCCAGAGCTTGTTGCATGCGTTGTTGTGCTTTGGGAATAGCACCTTTGGCAATAGCTTCTACGGCAACGCCGTCAGAGCCTTTTAAACCGACACTGCCTCCAAGGCCAGCTAATGGATTAATGATTACCCCTAAGCGAAAACGTTTCACACTGACTCCTTGCTGATTACATAACTTCTGTGTCTAAAAATGAAGAGTAAATGAATGACCTAGTTAACCAATTATGTATTAGTCGCTGGTTGGCCATTAATATTGGGGATAAGCAATACCGCTATCATTGATAAAAATGCACAAGCTGCCGCAAATACCCAAACCCACATAGTGCTACTACCATCACCCCAAATCATTCCACTTATCCACGTGCCTAATGCGCCACCCACACCAAAACTGACACTGGCGTATAACGCTTGGCCAGTACTTCGATGACTGATGGAAAAATGACGGTGAATGAAATGGATTGAAGCGGCATGGACTAAACCAAAAGTGAAAGCATGTAATAGTTGGCTGATGACCAATAATGAAACGTGTTCAACACCAAATGCCAACAATAACCAACGAATGGCAGTTAACAGAATGCTCACCACAAGCAATACTCGAATACCGTATTGGCGAATAAGACGGGATGAATAAAAGAAAATAACAATTTCAGCTAGCACGCCCAAGGCAACTAGCATTCCAGCGATGGTCTCAGAGTAGCCAACCTGCTTTAGATATAATACAAAAAAACCATAAAATGGTCCGACACTCATCTGCAATAACATTGCAGATAGCATAAACCACACTAATGATTTATCAAATGTAAGTTTAGGACGCTCAGATTTATTGACTACAACACTACGGTTAGCGGGTAAAGGCAATGAGCAAGCAAACAAACCTAAAAACAGTATCATCCCCATATAAGGCAACACTTCGGGGCCCCAGTGATCAATCGCTAATCCACCACTTATCACCAAAATAATATAACCAACACTGCCCCAACTTCGAATGGCACCATAACGTTCAGCTTTATCACCAAGCGTTTCTAACGTAATCACTTCTAACTGAGCAAGAATGGAATTCCAAAAGAAAGTGTATATGGCTAAACTAACCGCAAGATACATGAAGCTGCCGTCGAAGAAAAAACTGGTATAGGTAATCGCTGCAGCAAAGGAGCCAAGCTTTATCAATTCTGCTCGCATACCAGTGCGATCGGCTACAGCCGCCCATACGTTAGGCGCGACAATTCGAGTGGCCATTAAAATGGCCAACAAAAAACCTATCTCTTGGGCATTGAAACCTCGGCTATCAAAGAAAACCCCCAAATAGGGAACCATGATGCCAAGAATAGAAAAGAAAAAGAAATAACAAGCGCTGAGCCAGCGTAAATCTGGTTCAGCGGGTTTCAATGAGGACATTATCGCATTCCGATAACGGGTGTTTGACTAGTAACATCTTGGTTTTGCGCACGATGTCTTAACAAGTGATCCATCAATACAATCGCGAGCATCGCTTCAGCAATAGGCACGGCGCGAATACCCACACAAGGATCATGACGACCTTTGGTGATCATATCGATTGTTTCGCCCTCCACTGTCATGCTTTGACCTGGTACGCTAATGCTCGAGGTAGGTTTTAGCGCAATATGAGCCACAACAGGTTGGCCAGATGAAATGCCGCCCAATACGCCACCTGCATGGTTAGATGCAAAACCTTGTGGTGACATTAAATCACGACCTTCTGAACCTTTTTGAGTAACAACACCAAAGCCATCACCAATTTCAACACCTTTAACGGCATTAATGCCCATTAACGCATGCGCGATATCAGCATCAAGGCGATCAAATACGGGTTCGCCTAATCCCACAGGAACACCAGTGGCTGCAACAGTAATTTTGGCGCCTATTGAATCACCAGATTTACGTAAGCCACGCATGTACTCATCTAACGCTTCTAATTTACTGGCATCAGGGAAGAAAAATGCATTTTGCTCAATTTGAGTCAAATCAATAGTGTCAGCGCTAATAGGTCCTAGTTGAGCAAGATAGCCATGAATTTCAATGCCGTGCACTTGCTTGAGGTATTTTTTTGCTACCGCACCTGCGGCAACTCGCATTGCCGTTTCGCGTGCAGACGAGCGCCCGCCGCCACGGTAATCACGCATGCCATACTTTTGTTGGTAGGTATAATCTGCATGACCAGGACGAAACGTGTCTTTAATATCTGAATAGTCTTGGCTACGTTGATCGGTATTCTCAATCAACAAACCAATAGAGGTGCCAGTGGTTTTACCTTCAAACACTCCTGACAAAATTCTTACTTCATCAGCTTCACGGCGTGCCGTTGTATAACGTGACGTGCCAGGACGACGACGGTCTAAATCATGTTGCATATCTTCAACGGTTAACTCCAGTCCTGGAGGGCAGCCATCAATGATACAACCTAAAGCAACACCATGGCTTTCACCAAATGTTGTAACAACAAAGTTTTGACCAATACTATTTCCTGACATGCGCGTTAACTACCTCTATTAATTATTCACTTCATTGAGTGCGATTCTTGTCGCTATTATTCACTATCTTTATAGATGGCGAAAAGTGATTCATTTTCAACTAGCTGATCACGGGTTAATACAAACACGCCATCACCGCCAAATTCAAAATCAACCCAAGCAAATGGCATATCAGGATATTGCTCAATCAAATGCACCATTGAATTACCGACTTCAACGACTAGCAAACCCGTTTCTGTTAAATAATCTGCCGCATTAGCTAAGATACGCTTGGTTAAATCTAAGCCATCATTGCCAGACGCTAACCCAATAGCAGGTTCGTGATGATACTCTTCAGGCATATCACCAATATCTTGTGCATCTACATATGGAGGATTAGACACAATTAAGTCGTAATGCTGGCCTTTTGGAATCGCTGAGAATAAATCGGATTGCATCGGGAAAACACGATCCAACACGCCCAAAGATTCAATATTAATTTGGGCAACTTCAAGTGCGTCTTCGCTAATATCTAATGCGTCAACTTCAGCATCTTCAAACGCATAGGCACAAGCAATGGCAATACAAGCACTGCCAGTGCATAAATCCATAATGCGATTAACCGGTTTGTTATATAACCATGGGCTAAAATGATGATTGATCATTTCGGCAATCGGCGAACGCGGAACCAGTACGCGTTCATCAACATAAAATTCAAGACCCGCAAATTTGGCTTTATTGGTCAAATACGGTACCGGTAAACGTTCACGTACACGGCGAATAATTAATTCAACGATTTTGTGTTTTTCACTACTGGTCAGGTTACTTAAAATAACCTGCTGGCCGATATCTTCTGGTAAGTGTAGAGCATCAAAAACCAATGCAATGGCTTCGTCCCAAGCATTATCCGTTCCGTGACCATAATAAATATTGGCATCATTAAAACGGCTGACAGCCCAACGTAACATATCAGCGATAGTACGTAACTCAGTGACAGCTTCATCTACAAAGATCTTATCCAAAACACACTCCTTAAAAATTGTTCTGCGCTATTGTAACTGATGTCTATTAAGATGACCTAGAATTCAATACAATATGCCCATGAAAGACGATAATTATCCAGACTTATCGCTGTTTAGTGCATTAATCGAGGGTATCAAACCGCTAAGGCAAGATACTCACCACTTTAAACAGCCTGTCAAAGCCAAACAACAGTTCGAAATAAAAGAACAGCAGATTCATGCTGATAGCTATTTTTCGGATACATATCAGCCGCTTCTGCCGGTAGATGGCCCTATGCGTTGGATTAATACCAGCACAGATAAGCATGAATTAAAACGCTTAAGGCGTGGTGACTATTCTCCGGACCTGTTGCTTGATTTGCATGGCATGCGTCAAGCAGAAGCCAAACTTGAATTAGCCGCACTTATCCAAGCATGTGTTAAGCAAAACACGATTTGTTGCTGCGTAATGCACGGCTATGGAATGGGTATTTTAAAACAGCAAACACCAATGTGGTTAGCACAACACCCAAACGTAAAAGCGTTTCACCAAGCACCCAAAGAATGGGGTGGCGATGCCGCGTTATTGGTATTAATTGATATTGGTGAACAGCCTCACCGACGTTAATACGAAGAAATAAGCGCGAACATAAAAAAGGTAAGTAATCACTTACCTTTTTTTATTCAGATGTGATTCAAAACGTTATTGTCATTACACAACAACTTGATGTGGTGCTGTCATTGCGACAAAACTCGCGTTATGCGTATGTTTGTCTATGTGAGCCACCGCGGATGTAGCAAACAAAGGTGGCTCAACCCCCGCCACAAGCTCGCTGACCATAAATCCTAAAATTGGCATATGTGCTATAACCAATACATTATCGGCTTTATATTGCTCGGCATAAGCCAACACAACATCTATCGCCACTTTAGCATCGCCAGAGGGAGTCACATCATCAAGTACTAACCACTTACGGGGTTCAGCTAAGTGTTTACTGACTTCTTGCCACGTTTGCTGCGCACGTAAATAAGGGCTCACAATCACCAAATCAAAATGGCTGACCTGTTTTGCTAACCAATTAGCCATATAGCCAGTTTGAATACGGCCTGTTTCAGTTAATTTTCGTTCCCTATCGGACAGAGCATCAAAACTCGCTTCACCATGGCGCATCAAAAATAGCTGCATACTTCTCTCGTGATGTTTTTATTATCATTCTTAACCAATTGTAGCGTTAATCAGCGCAACAACAAACCTAGAATTGAGCATATTTAGATAAACTTTAGTCGATAATTGAATAAAACTGACCAAGGTAATTTGCTAAAAAGTAATAACAAGATCAATATATAACAAGTTATCTTTTCTGGAGTCTCCTCTTGCCTGAATTTCCAGCAGTTTATAAAAGCCAAAATGATCATCGACAATACCAATATCGAGTGTTGAACAACCAACTTCGAGTGTTATTGGTTGAAGACATGCAATCAAATCAAGCAGCCGCATCTATGGCGGTTAGTGTTGGTCATTTTGACGATCCTGTTGACCGACCAGGTATGGCGCATTTCCTTGAGCACATGTTATTTTTAGGCACCGAGAAATATCCAGATTCAGGAGAATACCACGCTTATATTAATCAACATGGTGGCAGTAATAATGCTTGGACAGGCACAGAACAAACTAACTTTTTCTATAGCATTAATGCCGAAGCCTTAGAAGGTTCATTAGACCGATTCAGTCAATTTTTTATTGCCCCAAAGTTTGACTTAGAGTTAGTGGATCGTGAAAGGCAGGCAATCGAATCTGAATTTAGCTTAAAATTAAAGGATGATATTCGCCGAGTTTACCAAGTTCAAAAAGAAACCGTTAATCCAAAACATCCATTTTCAAAATTCTCTGTCGGTAACCAAACAACTTTAGCGGGTAAACAAGCAGACATTCGGGATGAATTGCTCGCTTTTTATCAACAACATTACAGTGCTAATATTATGACATTGTGCATTGTCGCTCCACGCCCTATTGCAGAGCTAGACACCATCGTTAAAAAATACTTCTCAAACATTATCAATAGAAATGTAAGTAAACACTATCCATCTGAAGCAATGATAACGAAGGACCAACGTCAAAAACATATACAAATTGTACCGTTGAAAGATCAAAAACGAGTCAGTATTAGTTTTTCACTGCCAGAGATAGACCAATTTTATAAGCGAAAACCACTCACCTTTATCAGCCATTTACTCGGTAATGAAAGCCCAGGGAGTTTACTGTCCTATTTAAAAGTACAGGGGTTAGCCAATAACTTATCTGCTGGCGGTGGGGTTAATGGTTACAACTTCAAAGATTATTCAATCAGCATACAATTAACCGACAAGGGATTTGCAGAGATTGATGAAGTGGTAACTTGTGTATTTGAATACATTGAATTGATTAAGCTGCAAGGTGTACAAGCATGGCGTTACCAAGAGCGAGCCAATTTACTTAACACTGCGTTTCGATTCCAAGAACAGATCAAAACCTTGGATTTAGCAAGCCATCTCAGTATCAACATGCACCATTATGATATTGAAGACATTATTTATGGCGACTATCGCATGGATGAAATGCTAGAGGATGAAACAACACAACTGCTGTCTATGATGTCGGCAGCTAATATGCGCTTACTTACGGTTGCAAAAGAATCACAGGTCGATAATCAAGCAAAATGGTACGACACTCCGTACCAAGTGAGATCATTACAACCCCAACAAATAGCAAAATGGTCTTCCGTTACGGTAAGAGAGTCACTTAAACTTCCGGAAAGAAATCCGTTTATTGTCGCCAACCCGCAAGCTAGGGCAGACAAAAGCGATACTCCAGTACCCACTATTGTTGCAGAAGGCGAAGGTTACCGTATTTGGCATAAAAAAGATGATGAATTCAATGTTCCTAAAGGGCATTTATACTTATCGTTAGACTCAGATCAAGCGAGCTCAACCCCAAGACAAGCAGCATTAACAAGACTATACGTTGAAATGCTTATCGATTATCTGACTGAACCAACATACCAAGCAGAGGTTGCTGGCCTTAACTACAATATTTACCCTCACCAAGGCGGCATTACCCTGCATTTAACCGGTTTTACGGGTAACCAAGAAAAGCTCCTCACTCTAATCATCAACAAAGCCCGCGAGCGTAACTTTACCGAACAACGCTTTAGTATGATTAAAAATCAGATATTACGCAGCTGGAATAATGTTGCTCAAGCTAAGCCAATATCTCAATTATTTACCAGCTTAACCGTGTCGCTACAAAAAAGAAGTTTTGAACCCGCAAGAATGGCTGAAGAACTCACGCTACTGACACTTGATGATTTACACAATCATGTCAGCGCATTTTACAAAAAAGTTTATCTTGAAGGTTTGGTATACGGGGATTGGCTGGTTGAAGAAGCACAGCAACTCGGCAAGCGTTTGCAACATCTATTGTCTTTAGTCACGAAACCAAGCGCAGAGTCTTCACGCGAACTTATCAACCTAGATAAAAGAGGTTCATTACTTCGCGAAAAAACCATTTCCCATCAAGATAGTGCGATTATTGTTTACTATCAGTCTCGGATGGCGACACCAGAACGTGTGGCGTTATTCAGTCTACTAAACCATACAATGTCATCTACCTTTTTTCATGAGTTACGCACTAAACAACAATTAGGCTACATGGTTGGGACAGGTTACTTACCGTTAAACCGACATCCAGGGATGATTTTTTATGTGCAGTCCCCTACTACAGGTCCAAGACAACTTCTCGAAGCAATCGACGAATTCATCGCCGACTTTAATTATGCCGTTATGCAAATAACCAATGAACAATGGGAAAGCACAAAACAAGGTATGATAAGTCAAATAATGGAACACGATACCAACCTAAAGACACGCAGCCAACGCTATTGGGTGAGCTTAGGTAACCGCGATTATGGATTTAATCAACGTGAAATGGTCGTCGCGGAAGTCGAAAAGCTCACCAGAGCTCACTTGATCAAGTTTATGGTGGCTCACATGCGCAGTAGAGATTGTGACCGTTTAGTCTTGTTTAACAGTGGTGAACAACATCACAGCCAAACAAGCCTTCGTTCAGATAATATGATTGTCGACTTAAAAACATTCAAACATCAAGCAGATAAATTTCAGTTTTAACCAGCATCGACGTTTAAAGGTCTAAAAAATATAAAGCTAGATGAATCGAAATTAGGTTAACAAAATGTCTCAATCATTGTTAACAGTACAAGCGACCAAATAAAACCTTAGTATTACATAACTAATTGATTAAAAAATAACTATAAACAAATTTTACAGCGATAATTGCGTAATATTCTATCAATCACACCTTTTTTGTTAACATGCTTTTGACAAAGGGCCTGCTTTCTGAAAAAGTAGACAATTCATGAACTTCTTTGCGGCATCAAAAGAGAATAAGTATAAATCTATGCCTAAAATTTTACTCTTTATCTGTGTTTATTTTATTTTCAGCTTTGGCGCAGCAGCCATTGAAGCTGATGACACAGAATCAAATTTCGATCTACTACTAAACTACACTAATTATGGTGTTGCGGATGGTTTGTCTCAGGACACAGTAACGGCCATCTTAGAAGATCCAGAGGGTTACGTTTGGGTTGGTACTATCAATGGATTAAATCGTTTCGACGGCAATGAATTTAAGCAATTCTATGCAGAAGATAATGCAAATTCTCTACCCAGTTCTTTTATTCGTAATTTACTTATCGATGACAATGGTGTTCTGCAAATCGGAACAGATAAAGGTCTCGTTCAATTTGATAAAGATACTGAGTCATTCACCAGAAACAGTATCTCAACTCAAATTGGTAAACAAGCCATTTGGTCAATATCAAAACAAGATGGTGAAGTTTTTATTGGTTTGAATGGTAAGTTTTTATCTTATTTTAGTGAAAACTTAAAAGTTAATTATTCCTTTAATGATAACATGTTAAGTGAAATTAAAAATGTAATTAGCTTTAACAATGAAATATATTTAAGAAACTATGAAGGAATATTGTTTTTTATTAAAAATGGGATTCTAAAAAAAATAACATCAAATACAAATGATATTTCGTTAATAAATGGCAAATTAATTACGACAACAAACGATGGTGTTTTTAATGTTACAAATAATCTAATAAAAATATCTAATCTAAAGCTCACAAGTATTGACTCATACATAAAAAATGAATCAATATCTATAAGCGAAAACGAAATATACATACTGAATTATGACGATGAATTTACAGCAAAAAAGATTGGTGAACTAAAAATAGAAAAGCAAAATTTAAAGAAAACATTTATAAAACAGAGCAAAAAAAACATTTACATTTCAAATTACAACGATGGTTTTATAAAAATAACACGTGACAAAAATTTTATTAAAAAAATTAATATAGAAAAAAATAATGTATGGTCAATCACTTCTGACGATAAAAATATATACTTAATAGGTGATGATAGCTTTTTAAACATTTACGATAAAGATTTAAAACTCGTACAAAAGAAAAAAATCAATGTTCCTCACGGACCAAAATCAATATTAGTAGAGCAAGAGAATCTTTTTGTTGGAACCTCATCAGGATTATACCAAGTAAACTTAAACACTGGGATTGAAAAGAAATTAATTAATGAAACCGTATTTAATATAAAAAGATTTACGGATTTCTTATACGTTTCTACATTCACAGGAAAAATATATCAAATGAAGCTTAATGGTGAGCTTCATGACGTAATAAATACGCAATCTGGCTACCCAGTTTATGATACTTTAGTTGTAAATGATTCTCTATGGATAGCGTCCCAAACAGGTTTACTTAGATATAAAAACAATGAAATAAAATCATTTTTTGATGGTGATTTTGTTTTTAACCTTCTTAAAGATGATGATGGATTATATTTTGGTACAAGAAATTCAGTGTACTTCTTGAAGGATGACACTAACTTTAAAGTATCAAAAATCCTTGATAGAAACAAAATAATATACTCACTAACAAAAATAGATAATAAAATAATTGTTGCATCTAATAGAGAAGTTAATATTATCGATCTTGATGATAAAGTTAATTATACTCTCGGCACACACAATGGTTCATCTGAAGACTATAATACTCAAGCATCACTAGCTTTAGAAGGTAAGTTATTGCTAGGTAGCAATGAAGGGGTTAGTTTAATCAACCCCAATGAAATAATTAAAGAATTGAACTCTGAACAAAAAAAAGAAATTACCTTTCAAGAATTACTGCTTTTCAACTCTCCGGTTGAAATTGGAAATGGTATATTAAAAAAACCTTTAAATGAACAAGGGGGAATAACTTTAAAATACTCAGACTATCCCTTCACAATAAAATTTAATATATTAGGTGATCTAAATAATAATTATGATTTTTTTTATTACTTAGAGGATTTAGAGAAAAACTGGTTATCTACTAAAGGAAATAACACCGTAACATATACCAATTTATCAGCTGGAGAATACACATTCAAAGTTTATGCTATAGATATATTATCTGGCAGAAAATCAGATATTAGAAATTTATCAGTTTATATCACACCACCTTGGTGGTTATCTCAGCATGCTAAATTAATATATGCTTTATTTTCTTTAATTATAATTTACTTATCTGTCACAGCAATTAATCGTCGTCGACAAATTCAGAAACAAATAGCTCAGAGTGAAGAGCGTTTAAAATTATCATTGTGGGGCAGTGGTGATGAAATGTGGGACTGGGATATTGAGAGTGGCAAAATTTACCGTTCTAATATTTGGGGCTCTTTAGACTTCCCTCAAGACGGTCGTCGCTCGGGTAACCCTGATGAAGAAAGCAATATTCACCCTCTCGATAGAGAACGAGTGACGAGGGCGTTAAATGATCATTTTAATGCCCTAACCGATCACTTCGAAATTGCTTATCGCGTCAAAGCACGTAACCAAGAGTGGATTTGGATTTTAGACAGAGCCAAGATAGTTGAACGTGATCAGAAAGATATGCCCCTTCGAATGACTGGCACCATTAAAGACATCAATAATATTAAGCAAGCAGAAGAACAACTTCGTTTATTCGCTAGAGCAATTGAAAATATTTCTGAAGGGATGTTTATTCTTAACGAAAAATATCAATTTGTTGAAGTCAATAATGCCTGTTGTGAACTGGCAGCTTCGACAAAGGAAAAATTTACTCATGAAATACTCAACTTCACTCGTTATCCAGCCAGTTATTCAGAGCAAATAAGAAACTTACTTAAGCAACAAGGTCGTTGGAGCGGCGAAATTGAAGCAAGCAAAGGTAAAGACAATTATTTCTTAATGGAACTGACCATTGACACTATATACAATGAACAAGGCGAAACAAGTCATTATGTTGGCGTATTTTCCGATATAACCCGTCGTAAGCAACAAGAAGAAGAGCTCAGAAAGCTAACCAATAATGATTTG
The DNA here is from genome assembly GCF_040310065.1 of Shewanella sp. TB7-MNA-CIBAN-0143. Classification (NCBI taxonomy): domain Bacteria; kingdom Pseudomonadati; phylum Pseudomonadota; class Gammaproteobacteria; order Alteromonadales; family Shewanellaceae; genus Shewanella; species Shewanella sp. TB7-MNA-CIBAN-0143. Next base: position 48,475 of record NZ_JBEOPL010000027.1, on the reverse strand, counting down.
CTTACCGGTCTGCCCAATCGGTCTAGTTTGCAAGTGACACTCAGTAACTTAGTTAAAAAGGATGTTCATCACACCCTAATGGTGCTTGATTTAGATAATTTTAAACGTATTAATGACTCATTAGGTCATCAAATTGGTGATGACCTATTAATTGGGGTTGCTGAACGTATTAAGTTAGCCATCCCAAAACATGCCAGTTTATACCGTCTAGGCGGTGATGAATTTGCTTTATTAGTCGATCAACACCCTGATATCGGATCATGTGCCGCCATTGCAACGCAAGTGATAAATTGTCTAAAGCCAGCTTTCACTCTTAATAATGACTCGCTGGTACTAGGCATTAGTATCGGGATTGTACTTTATCCTGAAGATGAACAGAACGAGCAAGCATTGTTACGTAAAGCAGATATCGCCATGTATCACGCTAAGTCTGGTGGTGGCAACCGCTATCAATTCTATTCTGAGTCATTAAATCAAAATGCTTTACGTCAGCTTGAAATCGAAAGTTTAATCAGAGAAGCACTCAAAGATGATTTGTTTGAAGTATATTACCAACCAAAAATCGACGTTAAGAAAGATCGTCTTAACGGAATGGAAGCATTAGTGAGATTAAATCATCCTAAATTAGGCCTGATTGGACCGAATGAATTTATCCCCCTTGCCGAAGAAAATGGTTTAATCGTTGAAATTGGTGATGTCGTATTGCGAAAAGCGTGTTTTGCTGCGCAGAAATGGCTCGAACTAGGGTTGTTTAGTGGTCGTGTTGCTGTCAATTTATCGTCAAGACAATTTGCTCTGCCCGATTTACAGCAACGAATAGAGTCAATTTTACGACTCACAAAATTACCCGCTAAACACTTAGAGCTTGAAATCACTGAAGGAACTGTCATTAAAGATCCCGAACAAGCAATTAAAGTGATGCAGCAATTGGCTAAAATGGGTGTCAGCCTTGCTCTTGACGACTTTGGGACAGGTTATTCCTCTTTGTCTTATCTAAAGCGATTTCCTATTAATTGCTTGAAGATCGATAAAACCTTTGTTGATGACATAGATAAATCAGACCGAGATCTCAAGATGGTCGATTCAATTATTACTATTGCCCACAATATGGGACTGACCGTGGTAGGTGAAGGGGTTGAACAAACCGCACAACTCAATATATTAAAAGCACTTAATTGCGAAGAGATTCAAGGCTATATCTATAGTAAGCCTATTAAAGAAGCTGACTTTGAGCTTATGCTTACTGCAGACAAACTCAAATTTGAAGCATTAAACGGTACCTTAGTGAAAAAATAAATATTTACCTCTTATATTTGGCATGACAAATGCTAATACAAGTTCAGTTGTCAAAATAATATTGTTATTTAACCCTGAGCTTGAATTACTAAATATAAGAGAGATTAAAATGATTAAAGGAATGATTACAGTAGCAGTTTTATCAACATTTGCTTTTGCAAGTATAGCTAAGCCTAGTGAGTTTGATAATGCTGCAACTCAAGCTATACCTGTAAAAATAGCACATAAGCTTAATGCTGCCCAAACTGCTGGCATTCCATACATCAAAGTCCTTGATACTCAAACTGCTGGCATTCCATACATCAAAGTCCTTGATACTCAAACAGCTGGTATTCCTTACATCAAAGTCCTTGATACTCAAACAGCTGGTATTCCATACATCAAAGTCATTGAGACCCAAACAGCTGGTATTCCATACATCAAAGTCCTTGAGACCCAAACAGCTGGTATTCCATACATCAAAGTCCTTGAGACCCAAACAGCTGGTATTCCTTACATCAAAGTCATTGATACTCAAACAGCTGGAATTCCATACATTAAAGTCCTTGATACTCAAACAGCTGGAATTCCATACATTAAAGTCCTTGAGACCCAAATTACTGGTATTCCATACATCAAAGTCCTTGAGACCCAAATTGCTGGTATTCCGTACATCAAAGTCCTTGAGACCCAAATTGCTGGTATTCCATACATCAAAGTCTTAGATACCCAAACAGCTTAAGGAGAACCCTATGTTTACTTCTCTAAAAATAGCACTTGGTTTAGCAAAACCAGCTCGTAAAAAAGTAAAATTGCCTGAAGGTTTAAATCACCTTGAAGTCATCCAAGCTAGAGCTTGGTGGAAGTAATTAGTGAGATACTGATGATTAACCATCAGTCATAAAAAAAAGGAGCATAAGCTCCTTTTTTGTTGTTATGAATTTGAATTTTTTGATAGCAAACTAAAATGAATTTAACCTTCTATTCTATAGCGGCCATGTCGCCAAACCTTCATATCAGCCAAGCGTTTGTGGGTGCTAAACAATGGGTAAGTGAGTGGCCCTAATATACAACCTACACATCCCCATCGCTTTACGGCTAAACCATGCTGATAAGCTGCAAAACCAAATAAAAAACCACTACTAATACTCACTAAAATAAGCATGAATAACCAACTAAACTGCATTATCGCTGACTCCAAATAACTCAGTTAACTTAATCCCTACTTATACAACATTACGATTCATCTTTGACTCGCAAGCAATCATGTTAACGCCATTATATCGAGGCGATTACAGCTTAATGGCGAAATATCATTCGTATGATCGTTTACGCTATCATACTTAACTTATCATACTAAACTACGGGTATTATACCGTAAAGAAGTATCTGATTGATTAAAAATAAGGCAAAGGTATGCCTTTGTTACATAAAAAAGCGGCAATTCACTGCCGCTTTTTTTACAATTTGATAACTAAATATTATCAATAACAATCACTCGGTTTACTTTTTATAAAATTGGCTGCCATCACTAGCCATTTTTACTAACGTATCACACGGTGCGAAACGGTCACCGTACAGTGATTGATAACCTTGTAAAGTTGCCACTAAATTACTTGCACCTAAGGTGTCGATATAACGGAACGGGCCGCCCAAGAATGGCGGGAAGCCAATACCGAATATAGCACCGATGTCACCATCTCTTGCAGAGGCAATAATCCCTTCTTCAAGACAACGAACAGCTTCATTGAGCATTTGAATAGTACAACGCTCTGCCACATCTTTTGCTTCTTTATCCGAAGCGATTAAGATATCGAGCACTTTGTAAACGGATTCATCAACCAATTTGGCTTTTTTAGCTTTAGGTCCGTATTGATAGAAACCTTTACCATTTTTACGACCCTTACGGTCATCGGCTAATAACTTATCAAATGCTGCAGGCGCTTTAAAACGATCGCCGAGCTCTTTTTCTAAAATTGGCGAAATTTTAGCACCTACGTCAATGCCCACTTCATCAAGCAAAGTCATCGGTCCCACAGGGAAACCAAACTTCACTAACGCGCGATCTAGGTGTTCAACACGTTGACCTTCAAGTAATAACTGCGCAGCTTCGTTCATATACAGGGCAAGAATACGGTTAACATAAAAACCAGCACCGTCTTGAACCACAATAGGTGTCTTACCTTGCTTGCGTGCAAACGCCACTGTGGTAGCAATCGTTTCTGGTGATGTGGTTTTATGGGCAATCACTTCAACTAACGGCATTTTTTCTACCGGAGAGAAGTAATGTAGGCCAATCACATTTTCAGGACGACTTGCCGCTGCAGCAATCTGACCAATAGGTAATGAAGACGTATTAGAAGCAAAAATGGTGTTTTCACCACATTCACGCTCAACGTCTTGAACCATTTTATGTTTAAGTGCTAAATCTTCAAATACCGCTTCAACAACGATATCGGCATCTTTAATACCTGTATATTCAGTCGTCGTTGTCATTAATGCCATGATATTGTCACGCGCTATAGGTGTCATATGACGACGCTTAACGCCTTTATCTAGCAGTTTGTAAGCATATGATAGTGCGTTACTTAATCCCTGCTCTGAAATGTCTTTGACACGCGCTGGAATTTTAGCTTTAGTGGTTGTTACAGACGCAATACCACCGCCCATTAAGCCACCGCCTAATACCATTACTTTTTTAACTTTACGTGGCACAGCACCTTCAGCACCGGTTTCTTTTTTCATTTCCGTGGTGGCAAAGAACAAGCTACGTAATGCTGCCGACTCTTTCGACATCACTAAATTAGCAAAATGAGTTGCTTCAACCTCAAGCCCTTTCACCATACCTTTATTCATACCTTGACGAACACAATCGATGATTTTAGCTGGCGCAGGATAATTCCCCTGAGTTTTCTTCATTACCTGTTTGCGAGCTTGATCAAACATAATATCGCGAGTGAATGAAGATGATTCTAAAAACTGATTAATTTTAGATTGCACCACAGGTTTTGCAGCTTGTTTACCTTTTTTTGCTAGCTCTATCGCGGTTTCAAGCAAAATAGAGTTAGGCACAACATCATTCACTAACCCCATTTTTAATGCTTGTTTAGGACGAATTTGCTTGCCAGTAAGCATCATATCTAACGCAGTTGCAATTCCGACTAGTCGAGGTAAACGCTGAGTACCGCCGCCGCCGGGCAACAAACCCAGTTGCACTTCAGGCACCCCTAGCATGGTTTTTTTATCGTCACTGCATACGCGTAAATGACACGCTAGCGCTAATTCTAAGCCACCACCTAAACAAGCACCATTGATAGCAGCAACAACAGGAATTGATAATCCTTCAAGCTCAGAAAAAACCACATGACCTTGTTGTGACAATGCCTTAGCATCAGCTTCACTCTTGCAAGCTGCTAACATGGTAATATCGGCACCGGCAACAAACGAATCAGCCTTACCAGATATAACAACCAAGCCTTTAATGCTGTTATCAGCTTTGATTTCAGTTAATATTTCACTAATTTCAGGACCAAATTGTTCTTTTAAGGTGTTCATGGTTTCGCCAGGAACGTCCATTGTTAAAATGGCAATACCATCGTCACGACGAGCTAAATTAAATGTTTTTTCCATGCTCATTACTCCACCTCCAAAATCATTGCCACACCTAAACCGCCAGCAGCACAAGCAGTTGCTAAACCAGTACCACCACCACGACGCTTAAGTTCATTACACACTTGGGTAATCAAACGCGTACCGGTTGCCGCAAAAGGATGACCATAGGCTAATGAACCGCCTAATACGTTAAACTTACTCATGTCTATTTCGCCTATCGCGCGATTGCGACCCAGCTTCTCTGCTGCAAACTTTTTAGAACCGAACATCTGCATATTGGCCAATGTTTGTGCCGCAAATGCTTCGTGCATTTCGATCAGCGTTAGATCTTCTAATTCCATTCCAGCACGTTTTAACGCTAATGGCGTCGCGTACGAAGGACCCATTAACATGTCTTGCCATACATCGATGGCCGTAAACGCATAACTCTTAATATAACCAATAGGTTGATAACCTAAGGCTTTAGCACGACCTTCACTCATTAAAATAATGGCCGATGCACCATCGGTTAATGGCGTGCTGTTGGCGGCAGTAACGGTACCGTGCTTACGATCAAATGCGGGACGCAATTTGGCGTAAGACTCTAATACAGAGTTTTCACGAATATTATTATCACGATCAATAAACTGTTTGTAAGGTGGAATATGAGCTGTCATCACTTCTTGTTGAAGCACGCCAGAATTCCACGTTTCAGTAGCCAATGTATGTGAACGATGCGCTAATGCATCTTGATCTGCACGGCTGATGTTGTAAGTCTTAGCCATTTGTTCTGCGGTTTGCCCCATAGACAAACCCGTTGAATACTCAGCAACCGCTGGCGGTACCGGCATCAGGTCTTTCAAGCCTAAACGACGTGCAATCGCAAATTTCTGCTTAAAAGTACGCGCTTTATTTAAATCGACTAAAGCATGAGCAAGCTTTTTTGAAACACCAATCGGTAATACTGAAGACGAGTCAGACCCACCAGCTAAGCCGATTTCAATATTGCCGGTCATAATTGATTCAGCTACGTTAACCGCCGACTGAAAACTGGTTGCACAAGCTCGGGTGACAGAGTAAGCATCTGTTGACACATTCATGCCAGTACCTAGTACAATTTCACGAGCAATATTGGGTGCTGCAGGCATTTGCACAACTTGACCATAGACAAGCTGCTCAATTAACTGAGGGTCGATTTCAGAGCGAGACAGCAACTCATTAACCACCATTTTGCCCATATCTAGCGCTGATACGCCATGAAAGGCGGTTGCTTGCTTTGCAAATGGTGTTCTTAAACCGGCAACAATCGCAATGCGCTCACCCCGGGAATTTGTTACTTGTTGTCTATCACTCATGTGTCACCCTCTATTATTGTTAGCTTATCTCGGCTCTGCCGGTAAATTTTTATTTTGCCAGATAATCTGGTCAGACCATCAAAGTGTGACCTGATTCTAACTTTTTATTGAATAGTTTTAAACAGGCGTTTACAACTATCTACTTCATAAAGAGTTAAATTGTGTTAATCCTACTAGCCAAAAACCAATAGAATTCATAACATAGGGTGTAATAATCCCAATGCCAACTAAATAAATTGAGTACAGCTATGCCGTTAAGTCGTTTCCACTCACTACGCACCTATTTAGATAATGTTGTCTTAGGTCAACCCGTATTAACTGAGAACTTGCTGATAGCACTTATCGCAAACGGACATTTATTAGTTGAAGGTCCTCCTGGCTTAGCCAAAACTCGTGCAGTAAAAGCATTATGTGATGGAGTAGAAGGCGAGTTTCATCGTATTCAGTTCACTCCCGATTTATTGCCTGCCGATTTAACTGGCACTGATATTTATCGTCAGCAAACAGGGACATTCGAATTTGAAGCGGGGCCAATTTTCCATAATCTAATCCTAGCAGATGAAATTAATCGTGCCCCAGCTAAAGTTCAGTCAGCGCTATTAGAAGCCATGGCTGAAGGCCAGGTTACCGTTGGTAAAAATAGTTATCCTTTACCACCACTATTTTTAGTGATGGCTACACAGAATCCGCTAGAAAACGAAGGTACTTATCCGCTGCCAGAAGCGCAATTAGATCGTTTTTTAATGCACTTAAATCTCGATTATCCTAGCGCAGAAACCGAAGTCGAAATCTTACGCCAATCGCGTAAAGAGGCCAAAACACATCAGTTGCCTACGATAGACCCCGTCGCACAAGCCGATGTGTTTGCTGCAAGAGATCAGGCATTAGATATTTACTTAGCTGAACCGTTAGAGAAATACATCGTTGAAATTGTGATGGCGACTCGACAACCTGCGCGCTACAGTGCTGATTTAGCTAAATGGCTTGAATATGGTGTCAGTCCTCGCGCCACAATTTCACTGGAACGTTGCGCCAGAGCGCGTGCTTGGTTACATGAACGAGACTTTGTTTCACCAGAAGACATTCAAGCTGTTGCGCCTAATGTGTTACGTCACCGTTTGTTACTCAGTTATCAAGCGCAAGCGGAAGGCGTTACGGCAGATCAGGTGATTGATCACATTCTTAGTCAAGTTGCCGTACCGTAAATGTTGCAGCACGAGCACCTATTATTAAGCATGATTAGATTATGATGAACCCAACTAATTCATTACCACTTTACAGTGATGGTGTGAGCTTAAATGAGCAAGAGCTTATTGCTTGTCAAAGCTTATCCCGCGCCATACCCGATCGCCAATCGCGGGCGAAAGCGGCATTGTCTGGTCACCGAAGCAGCCAAATAAAAGGCCGCGGTATGGAGTTTGCTGAAGTACGTCATTACCAAAATGGAGATGACGTTCGTACTATAGACTGGCGAGTCACTGCACGAACAGGTGTTGCGCATACTAAGTTGTTTGTTGAAGAACGCGAACGCCCTATCCTGCTATTGATAGACTTGAGCCACAGCTTATACTTTGGCTCCCAGCTACTATTACAATCGGTACAAGTGGCTCATTTAGCCACAACGTTAGGTTGGAATGCCATTAACCATGGCGATAGACTCGGGGCATTAATTGCCAGTGAAAGTAATCACTTAGAGCTAAAGCCACGTAGTCGCCGTCAAGGTATTTTACAGTTAACCTCAGGGTTAATTGATGTCCATCAACAGCAATTAAACCAAATAAATCAATTATCACCCGATCCCGGCCATATGTTTAAAGCCTGCCAACGGCTACAGCGCATTGCTAAGCCTGGGTCACTTATTTGGATTATTACTGACGGCCAACATATCAACCAGCAATGTTTAGCGCCTTTAACAGAGTTGTCGCGTCACTGTGATATTGGTGCCTTTGTGGTAACCGATCCATTAAGACAGGGAACCTTAGCGTTACCCAAACAATTTTCTTTACCCGTACGAGATGGCCAACAACAACTGACCCTAACACGTCAAAGTTATGAAGCCTGGTTAAGAACTCAGCAACAGCAGTTACAGCAATTCGTCTCATTAATGAATATGATAAAAGTACAACCTAAATTCATCGATGCCGCTAAACCGCTCAGTGCACAATTGGATATTTTACGTTAAATGACCACTGCTAACTTACCAACACAGCCATTGCCGATTGACGCCAAAGCCTCCGCTTTAGCGCAAATGCAAGATATTGTATTACCAGAGCCAATTAGTGCAGTGCCTATCGCACCTGGATATTGGATAATTGCAGCAATATTAATAACCTTAGCAATCTGGTTAGTTAAGCGTTTATATAAACAACATCAATATCATGCACCACGAAAAATAGCGCTGACGTTACTAGATAGCTATGATATTGAAGATGATACCTTTGCAGCACAGGTTAACAGCTTACTCAAACGCACCGCACTTACCTATTTACCGCGTGAACACCTCGCTAAACTCAACGGTCAGCCTTGGTTTGATTGGTTAGATACTCGCCTCGCCTCTGGCCAGCAACATAAAATTGGTCAACTATTAGTTAAGCGACATCAAGCAAGTGGTTTAGATCAAACCGAAAAAGCCCAATTAAAATCTTTAGCAAAAACCTGGCTAAGCAATAAACGTCCTTTTAGTGATACAACGTTATCATCCAACAATTCACATCTGGAGGCCAAATGCTAGCATTTTACTGGCCATGGTTATTAATCTTACTGCCGCTTCCGTTGTTGATAAAACGCATCAACATACATAATGTCGGCGGACATTTACAGCTACCCGGCATCGCTACAACGGTTACAGTGTCCAGCTCAGTAAACCGAAAAAGCAGCAGAAAACGTTACTGGCTAATGTGGATATTGTTGTTGTTAGCAATAGCTCGACCACAGTGGCTTGGCGATCCCATAGAATTACCGGCAAAAGGCCGTGATTTAATGATTGCGGTGGATTTATCCGGCAGTATGCAAATTGAAGACATGGTAATAAATGGACAAACTGTTAACAGGTTTACCCTAATACAACATGTACTTAGTGACTTTATCGAACGACGTAAAGGTGACAGACTCGGACTTATTTTATTTGCTGATCATGCTTATTTACAAGCTCCACTCACCTTAGACCGCCGCTCTGTTGCTACATTTTTAGATGATGCGCAGATAGGTTTAGTCGGCAAGCAAACCGCTATCGGTGAAGCCATTGCCCTTGCGGTTAAGCGCTTTGATAAAGTTGACGAAAGTAATCGAGTGCTCATTCTGTTAACGGATGGTTCTAATAATGCAGGTAATATTGAACCAGAAGTCGCCGCACAAATTGCGGCTAAACGTAACATCACTATTTATACTATCGGGGTTGGCGCAGAAATATTAGAACGCCGAACTATTTTTGGTAAAGAGCGCATTAATCCATCAATGGACTTAGACGAAGGCCAACTCAAAAAATTAGCTGCCATGACTAAGGGGCGTTATTTTAGAGCCCGAAACAGTGAAGAGTTAGCCAGCATTTATCAAGAAATAGACAAGTTAGAACCGGTGAGTCGTGATCAATTGAGTTATCGTCCCAAAAGTGAGTTATTTTATTGGCCGTTATTAATGTCATTACTGATTAGTTTTTTAATCAGTTTGCAGCAACAATGGCCAGCTCAGTTATTGGCTAAAACCAACCAGACTAAAACTAACCAAACCAAAGAGGCGAATCAATAATGATCCATTTCATTCGCCCTGAATGGCTATTAGGGTTCATCCCGATATTAATATTAAGTGCATTATTTTGGCGTAAACATAGCCAGCAATCAGCATGGAAACAATATATCGCCCCACATTTAAGTCAGTTGCTTATCAGCCAAACGGTTGAGAAAAGTCATCAGCCCAAATGGCTATTAATTGCCAGTTGGATCATCGCCGTTATTGCGCTTTCAGGGCCGGCATTAAACAAACAAAATCTGCCAGTATTTGCAACCGAACAAGGTCGAGTGCTCATTATGGATATGTCTCAGTCCATGTATGCCACCGACTTAAGTCCAAATCGCTTGTCCTACGCTAAATTTAGAGCGACCGACTTATTAAATGAATTAAAAGAAGGCGAAACAGGGTTGATTGCCTATGCTGGTGATGCTTATACCATTAGCCCGTTAACCCGCGACCGTGACACTATTTTAAACTTACTGCCAACATTATCACCCGATATTATGCCCACTAAAGGATCTAACTTAACAGCGGCGTTATCTCTAGCAGAAAAACTATTGGCTCAAGGTGGTCATGTCAGTGGCGATATTATTGTCATGACCGATGGCATTTCTGCACAACAATTTAATCAAACAAGCAGCGCACTTAACAGCCGTTATCGTTTATCGATCATGGCTTTTGGCAGTAAACAAGGTGCACCCATTCGTTTAGCTGATGGTCAATTATTGCGTGATAATAGTAATGAAATCGTCGTAGCTAAAACCGATTACGGTCTATTACAGAAACTTGTCCAACAACACCAAGGGATCCTTGTGCCAGCTCAAACAGATGGTAGCGATATCTCCACCCTCACCCACTGGCTGGCAACTGATGGCAAGGTAACCGAAACGGATCTTGCTGGCGAAACTTGGCAAGATCTGGGTCCATATTTAGCTATGTTATTAATCATCCCGATGTTAATGAGTTTTAGGCAAGGATTATTAACCCTCATGCTTAGCCCTAGCTTGCTATTCGCTACGGCAATGACATTTAGTCTAGCCAACAGTCAACCAGCACAAGCCTCTGTGTGGCAGGACTTATGGAAAACTAAAGACCAACAAGCACAGTCTGCATTTGAACAAGGTGAATTTACCCAAGCAGCGGAAACATTCGAAAACCAACAATGGCAAGCCTCTGCGCAATACAAAGCCGGTAATTACCAACAAGCGCTAGAAGGCTATGAACAAGACAGCAGCGCCCAAGGTTTATATAACCAAGGTAATGCCCTAATGCAGCTTAAAGATTATCAAGAGGCCATTAAGCGTTATCAACAAGCTATTGCGGCTCAATCACCGTTTACTGAAGCAAAACAGAATTTGACCTTAGCCCAGCAATTGCTTGAACAACAAAAAGAGTCATCCGATCAGCAATCTGATAAATCAGAGCAAGATCCATCTAACTCAAATGATGACAACTCTACATCAGAGCAATCTTCTGATAACAATGAATCTCAACAAGCAGATTCCGACGAATCACAGTCTGGTGAACAGAAAAACCAACAAGGTCAACAAGACCAATCTGGCCAACAAAACCAACAACATAACGCTGAAAACCAATCTGACAATAAAAATGATCGTTCATCTGATAATAATAAACCGCAATCACAAAGTGATCAGCCATCAGATCGCGATGAACAACAAGATGATAAACAATCCGAATCGTCACAAAACGAAGCACAACAGCAAAATGGTCAGCAACAAAATGGTTCGGATCAACAATCATCAACCTCTGAAGATAACAACACTTCACAGCAAGATGATTCAACGCAAGATTCTCCCGCTAGTAACGAATCTAGCATGCAGGCCAGTACGACTAAAAATGGAGACCAACAAGATGATGGCAACCAAAAAATGGGGACTGCACAGTCTTCAACAGAACCAAGTGCAGAAGACATAAAAGATGGCAAACCATCAGAAATGATCTCGGCTTCACAAATTAATCAAGATGATTTGCCTGCAGATATGCAACGTGCCCTTCGCGCCATAAACGAAGATCCACAAGTGTTAATCCGCAATAAAATGCAGCTTGAATATCTAAAACGTCGTCAAAATAGTCAACCGCCTAAGGAAAATGAACAGTGGTAATCAGAACTTTTTTTAGCCTATTGCTATTCATCATTGCTGCACCGGTATTTGCACTTAGCCAAGTACAAGCAACCATAGACCGAAATCCAATTGTTACCGGTGAGTATTTCGTACTCGATATTATTGCCGATGATGATCTAAATGCGGGGGTATTAGATACCTCAGTATTGCTCGATGACTTTATTGTTGGAAGAACTAGCGTTGGCCGCAGCACTAAAATGGTTAACTTTGACACCACCAAAGAAACTCGCTGGCAGGTATTATTGTCACCTAAGTCAGTGGGCAATGTCACCATACCGGCGTTTAACATCAAAGGAATTAGCTCAAACCCAATTACCTTAAAAGTTATTCCACAAGGTTCAACTGCCGACGAAGTACAAAACGTATTTATTAACATCAACACTAGTGCCTCAGAAGCTTATGTCGGCCAATTAATCACTTATAAAGTAAAACTATACCTTGCAGTAGAATTACAACGAGGAGTATTAAGTGCTCCCGTTATTGAAGGCGCGCAAATCAAGCAAATAGGTGAAGACAAAGATGGCAGTGAGATCATTGATGGCCGTCGCTTTAGAGTAATTGAACGCACTTACGGTATTATTGCCGATCTGCCAGGGGAGTTAGTTATCAACGGCGCCAGTTTCTCAGGCGATGTACTTGTTGAAGCCCCTAGACGCGGAGGTATGTTTGGCTTTAATGAAAGTCGGCCAATGCAAACAGAAGCGGAAAGAGAAGTCATTCAAATTAATCCAACACCGCCAAGCTACCAAGGAAAATGGTTAGTCAGCGATATTGCGGTATTAAAAGAGACGTGGCCAGACGATATCAGCGAATTTGAAGTTGGCAGCCCAATTACCCGCACAATTAGTTTAATTGCATCTAATACCGATGACACTAGTTTACCCGACATCGATATTCCACTGGCCGACGGCTTAAAATCCTATCCAGAAAAACCGTTAAGACAAAATTTTGTCCGCGATAATCAAGTGGTATCACAGTACAGTATCACGACTGCTATTGTGCCAACAAAACCAGGCAATTACACTCTACCAGAGATAAATGTACCTTGGTGGAACCCACATCTTAAAAAGCAACAATTTGCCACATTGCCAGCCCGTACGATTAACGTGATAGGCAGCACAACGGCTACGACAGATATTCCACCAGCGGATAGTTTTAGCGCAGTTCAAGCCAGCGGATATTGGCCGTTACTGAGTGCTGTTCTGGCGGTATTATGGCTCATCACTTTAGTATTATGGCGTAAAGCAGCATCGGTAAACCGCACGTTGCCACAATTTAATCAAGACAATAAAAACCTCAAAATACCTAGAAAAACAGCAACGACTGGACTCAATGCAATTATTCATGCATGCGACCGTAACGACAGCAGTGCGGCGATTATTGCGGTACAAGCCTACTTTAGCGAACGTTTAGGTAAATTGATGACTTTGACTCAAATCAGCGGTTTATCAGAACAATTAGCATTAGCAATGAATAAGCTACAAGCAGACAAATACAGCAATAAACCACAAGCGATTGATAAAAAATCGTTAATGGATGCCATTTTGGCTTATCAACAACCCCCTCTCGCCAATAAAAAATCAATAATAGCAGAGCTAAATCCATAACATTAAAAAGCTAAATAGTAGCTAGATGCTGCTATTTAGCTTGCTATTAATCCTCCTCCTTTTTAAGCTGTTACATATTATTAACTCAAAAAAGTTAAAAAATGTTTGATTCATTGCGAAAGAAAAAGTCCGAACCTGCGGTCTTATCTGAGATGCTAACAAAACAACGACGATACGATAGCCTTGTCAGGGCTCTTCACACCGACATATTTCGCTACGCCTTTTGGTTGTGTGGTGATAAACATGTTGCTGAAGATATTACTCAAGAAACGTTCTTAAGGGCGTGGCGTTCTTTGGACTCATTAAATGACGAAAAAGCGGCTAAAGCCTGGCTAATTACCATTTTAAGACGGGAAAATGCCAGACGTTTTGAGCGTAAACAATTTGACTACAGCGACGTAGAACAAGATTTACTTGAAGATGTACTATCGACAAGTCATGAAGAAGATACCGAGCAGTATTGGTTACGTCGTCAAATAGGTAAACTCGATATCGAATATCGAGAGCCGTTGTTATTGCAGCTGATTGGCGGGTTTAGTGGTGAAGAGATTGCCACCATGCTAGAACTCAATCGAAATACGGTAATGACCCGTTTATTTAGAGCCAGAAACCAGTTAAAAGACGCTCTCGAAGCACCAGAGGTAAGAGGTCAATCAAATGGATGATCTACAGTTTCGTCGCCATGCATACGGTGACCCCAATAATCAAGCCGACGATTTTTTAGCTCATTTAGCTGAAAATGAAGACGATGCTAAATTTGTCAAAGATCTACAAGCATTTGATCATAGACTCACTCAAGCACTCAATATTAGTGTGCCTGATGGGCTTGCTGATAAGTTAATTTTACGACAGCAATTGAGTCAGCATCAAAAAAACAAAAAACAGACCCGTTACTTAATGGCAATGGCTGCTTCAGTTGCCTTTATTGTGGGAGTTAGCTTTAGTTTATTACGCTTCACGCCAGTAAACTTAGGGGAAAACTCGTTGGCTCATGTTCATCATGAAACCAAAGCATTAGTGATGGAACAGGATATTGGTTTTAATGACGTAAACTTTAAACTAGCCAGTTTAGAAGGATTAAGTGATTCGAAATTTATCCAACAACCAGGCCGTGTTTTTTACACCTCTTATTGCGACTTCCAAGGTGTTAAATCATTGCATTTAGTGATGGCTGACGAGAACGGAAACAAAGTCACTTTGTTTATTGTGCCCGTCGAAAGCCGTATTGTCTTAGAAGAAGCATTTGCAGATAATCAATACAAAGGCCAAAGCTTTCAAACAGCCGACGCCTACATGGTGTTAGTGGGCGAGCCCGCTTCTGACCTTGAGTTTGTCAAAAAAGAAGTTGCAAACACCTTTATTTAATTTATAAATTAATGATTTAAAATCCGCTACTTCATTGGAATAGCGGATTTTTTTTCATCTTAAAAAATCAAAGTGTGAACTAGATCAAACTTCTGCTAGCATGTCGACCATAAAAATAATCACCTGGAAGCAATATGGAAATTCAAACACCAATCATCATTACCTTTATCGGATATCTTGCCTTAATGATGGGTATCGGTTACTGGGCTTATCGTAAAACAGACACTGTTGATGATTACATTCTCGGTGGTCGCAAAATGGGGCCCGCAGTAACAGCGTTAAGTGTTGGCGCATCAGATATGTCTGGTTGGTTGTTATTAGGCTTACCTGGCGCGGTGTATTTAAGTGGTTTAGGTGAAGCCTGGATTGGATTTGGGTTAGTGTTTGGTGCGTGGCTTAATTGGTTATTTGTTGCAAAACGACTGCGAATTTATACCCAAGTTGCCAATAATTCTTTGACGTTACCCGATTTTTTTGAAAACCGTTTTAATGACTCTCATGGACTATTGAAATTGGTTTCGGCATTAACGATCCTGATCTTTTTCACTTTCTATGCTTCTTCAGGCATGGTGGGCGGTGCGATATTATTTGAAAAAGTATTCGGCCTCGATTATAACCTCGCCTTACTGATCGGTTCATTCATCATTGTGTCTTATACTTTCGTAGGTGGATTTTTTGCCGTCAGCTGGACTGACCTCTTTCAAGGCTGCTTAATGTTAATTGCATTATTAATTGTACCCATTGCAATTTTCAGCCAACCCGATACTCAAGCAAGTTTTGAACAAATCGATCCTGCTATGTTGTCGTTTATTAACGAAAACACCACCGTCATTGGACTCGTGTCGCTATTAGCGTGGGGATTAGGTTATTTCGGCCAACCGCATATTTTGTCTCGTTTTATGGCTATCGGCAGTCCAAAAGATTTAGTGTTATCTCGTCGTATCGCCATGAGCTGGATGTTAGTGTCGTTAGTTGGTGCCTTAGCAACGGGTATTGCCGGTAGTCTTTATTTTGCTGCAGAGCCACTTGAGAACTCAGAAACAGTATTTATTCATTTAGCCCATGCCGCTTTTAATCCATGGATTGGCGGCTTGCTGATTGCCGCTATTTTGTCTGCCATTATGAGTACTATTGACTCACAATTACTGGTTTGCTCTAGTGTCATCACAGAAGACTTTTACCTTAAATGGTTACGTCCACAAGCCAGCAGTAAAGAGTTAATGTTAGTAGGCCGTATTGGCGTTATTGCCATTGCATTAGTAGCCGGCGTTGTTGCACTTAATCCTGAAAGCAGCGTATTAGGACTCGTCAGTTACGCATGGGCTGGGTTTGGAGCTGCATTTGGTCCCGTGGTGTTATTATCACTCTTTTGGCAAGGTTATAGCCGTAATGGTGCGATATCAACCATTCTAGTGGGTGCTCTTACCGTTGTCGTGTGGAAACAACTGACTGGCGGTATTTTTGAGTTGTATGAAATCGTCCCTGGATTTATTTTCGCAATGTTAGTGGGGGTAATCGTCAGTAAAATGTCACCACCAACACCGAAAACTATCGCCGACTTTGCCGATTTTCGAGAATCTTTAAAAACACAATAAACTCCAATAAAAGGCTGTATTAGTCATTTTAATAGCTCAACCGCTGTAATTGCAGAGGTTGAGCTACTAATCTTATAATCGAGTGTCAATACCAACGAATGACCTAACAAGCTTCGATAAATCTCATCTGATTAGTCTCTAAAATCCACTATGAATAAACTTTAACTTAAACTAACTGCACAGTAATGGTTATCTAAAACTGCTGATAAATTTACATATACTGCCATGCTATCAAACACCTACTTCACCATTAAAAACCAGAATTAACTTAATATTAACAACAACTAACATCTGGTCGGAGTTGTTACATTAGTCACACTTACCTAATATGCCTAAAATTTTGGCCGTCAAATGCTTGAAGTGAATGAACTTTGTGCAAAACGGTAATAATAAATGGGACATAATAATGAATAAATTCCACAAGACCCTCATTGCTACCGCGGTAGGCTTACTCAGTGCACAAGCATCCGCTGCCGGTTTTCAGTTAAACAGCCAATCTGCTACTGGTATTGGTCGTGCAATGGCGGGTGATGCCGTTATTGCTGACAATGCATCGGTTCTATCTCGTAATCCTGCAGCCATGGCTCTTTTTGATGAAACAGCGCTATCTTTAGGTGTTGTTTATGCAGACATTGATGTATCAGTATCTGATGCACAAGGCAGTTTTGCCGGACAAGACGTTGCTTTTGGTAGTGAGCATAATGCTGCAGAAGCAAAAGTTATCCCCAATTTTTATTACATCAATCCAATTAATGACAAAATGGCGTTTGGCGTTGCGGTATTCAGTAACTACGGCACTGGCACCGATTTAGGTGACTTGGCAAACAGAACCCCTACCATTAGCGGCAATGCAGTACCACTGCCACCTCCAGTAGACTTACTCGGTAATACAGAAGTGGTTACTATTAACTTCAACACCAGTATGTCTTATCGCATTAATGATGAGTTCAGTTTTGGTTTTGGTGTTGATGCCGTTTACGGCAGCGGAACCTTAACTCGTACTAGCGAAAACCCACAGATTGGCAGTCTAGTCGATGTCGATGCAGATGGTTGGGCATTAGGTGGGATTGTTGGTGTTGTGTATGAAGTTAATCCAGATAATCGCTTTGGTTTAAGTTATCGTATTAGCCCAAAACTTACCGCCAAAGGTGATGTAAATTATCTTTACACTGAATACAATGAAATTGATATTCCTATCGCTGATATTGCTCAGTTTGCCGGTTTCCACCAGCTAACGGATAAATTTGCCGTGCATTACACTGCACAGTGGACTAATTGGAGTGCATTCGACAAAATCGTGGTTAAAGATGGTGCCAATGGTGTCGACCAAGCAGATTTAAAAGAATACCACTGGAAAGATTCGTGGTTCTTAAGCCTAGGCGCGACTTATAACCTCACTCAAGACTGGACTTTACGCGCAGGTGTCGCAACCGATCAGGGCGTAGTTAATCAGCATTCATCATTATCAATACCTGATTCTGATCGTACTTGGTACACCGCGGGTGTGAGTTACGATTTAAATGCAAAATCAAGCGTTGATTTAGGTATCGCTTTTGTACGCGGAGAAGATGTTACTGTACTAGAAAATAGTAACCTTCTTGCTCAAGTGCCTGGCTACAACAGTGAGATTTCAGCACAAACGCGTTCAAATGCGGTTTACTACTCAGTACAATATAACTACAGTTTTTAATTAGCAGTATTTACCCTTTTTTAGTCCGCTCACCACGGGCTAAAAGTTTCCAACCAAGCCGCCTTTTATTGTTAATTGGCGGTTTTTTTATGCCATTTATATCATAGGGTTCTAATCTATACGATTTTACAATATATCGGTTGCTTAACGGTGCAAAGTCCATTAGAATTTTCTTATAGACTTCACATTAGGCTATCACTATGTCTCGCTTATCTAATAATTTATTCCTCGGCACAATTCTCGCAACAACGGTACTAGCCACAATAGTATCCTATACAGTGCAAGCCTCTGATGTTGCTACATTAAAGCTAGAGTATTCAGAACAATATCAACCCCGTATTTATGATGCAAAAATTGAAGCAATTAAAGCGGCAACGATTTCTGCACAAACCTCTGGGCGGATTATTAATATTCATTTTGATGTGAATGATCTCGTCCCACAAGGCGCTGCATTATTAGAAATCACCAATAAAGAGCAAGGCGCAGGATACGCGGGGGCAGAAGCGGATCTCGCTAAAGCAGAAGCGCTAAACAGTGAGGCCCAAGCACAATATCTTCGTTATAAAACATTGTTTCCCAAGGGCGCCATATCAAAAGGTGCCATGGATGAAGCCACTGCAAAAGCAAAATCCAGCAAACAAGCAGTCAGTGCTGCTCAAGCACAGTTAATAAAGGCCAAAGAGAGTTTAAATTACACTGTCGTGAGTGCGCCTTTTAGTGGCCGAATGACCCATCGATTTATCGAACAAGGTGAAACCATATCTTACGGCCAAGCGTTGTTCTCTGGCTACGATACTCAACACCTTAGAGCTGTATTTCAAATTCCCCAGCAAGACGTTGCTCAGGTGCAACAACAGGAGCAAGTGAGTGTTCAATTGTTCAACGGCGATGAAATCATTTCAAATGATGTTAACGTCTATCAATTTGCCGATCCGTTAACTCATCAGCATCAAGTCAGAGTCAATATTGATGCCAGTAACATGCAAGACGTCATTGTAGGCCAGTGGATTAAGGTAGTCGTTAACTTCCCTAGTCGAACGAGTTTAATGATCCCATTATCGGCCATACATCAAGTCAGTGACTTAACGTCGGTGTATCGTAAACATTCAGACAAGATTGTGCTTAACCAAGTGCGTATCGGCCGAATAGACCATCAGAATAATACTGCTGAAGTATTATCAGGGTTAATGGAAGGCGATGAAATTGTTATCGATGCTGGACGATATTTAATTATGTCCTCAGCAGCGAAAGGTCAGGAGTAAACCTGATGACAACACCTAATGAATCGATAAAACTTGGCCTTTCAGGCTCAATAGCAAAAGCATTTCAACACAGTGCCATTACCCCATTACTGGCTATTCTAGGTTTATTACTCGGCCTTTTTGCTGTGATTATTACCCCCAAAGAAGAAGAACCTCAAATTGATGTGACTTTTGCTGATGTGTTTATCCCCTACCCTGGAGCCACACCGACGGAGGTTGAAAATCAGGTCACCTTACCTGCAGAACGGATAATTTCTCAAATAAAAGGCATTGATACCCTGTACTCATTTTCCCAGCCCGATGGCGCGCTCATTATCGCTATTTTTGACGTCGGCGTTCCACGAGATGAAGCTGTGGTTAATTTGTACAATCAACTGTATTCAAACAGCGATAAGTTTAACCATGCGGCAGGCATTGGTGAGCCGTTAATCAAACCTAGAGGTATTGACGACGTACCTATAGTAGGGTTGACGCTCTGGTCTCAAGATCCAAACATCACTGCAGAGCAGCTTACCTTGGTCGCATCGGGCCTAGAAACAGAACTAAAACGGATACCGGGTACTCGAGAGATTTATAGCCAAGGTGGCCACGAGATGGTGTTAAATGTGCGTATAGATCCTGTCAAGATGAACAGTTTCGGCGTAACGTTCAACGATATTAGTGCTACATTACAAGACAATAACCAACTGTCTACAGTCGGCTCTATGACACAGTTTAATCAAGAAATAAAACTGCAAGCGGGGCAGTTTTTACGCACGCCAGATGATGTTAATAATCTGCTGATTAAAGTTAATCAACCCGAGTCTATAACGGAGAAAAGTCCATTTCCTCGTGCAGTTTATTTATCTGATGTCGCCGATGTGAGCCTTAAAAGTGATATTCCTAAACAACATGTTTGGCACGTAACAGATAAGGGGACTTACCCGGCTATAACCATCGCGATTGGTAAACAGGCGGGGCAAAATGCCGTCGACATTGCAGATGCCGTATTAGCTAAAATCGATGCTGTCGATAACGTATTAATTCCCAATAATGTCAATGTCGCTATCTCTCGCAACTACGGTAAAACCGCTGGAGATAAATCTAATACGCTTATTTTCAAATTGATTTTTGCCACATCTGCGGTAGTACTACTGGTATTTTTCACCATGGGACTTCGTGAGTCTGCCGTCGTTGGTGTAGCCATTATCATTACTCTCGCCATAACCTTATTTGCATCTTGGGCATGGGGATTCACTCTAAACCGAATTTCATTGTTCGCACTTATATTCTCCATTGGTATCTTGGTCGATGATGCCATCGTGGTGGTAGAGAATATTCATCGGCATATGGCAATGAGTGATAAACCCATAAGCGAGCTCATCCCTCATGCCGTTGATGAAGTCGGTGGGCCAACGATATTAGCTACCTTCACCGTTATCGCCGCCCTATTGCCAATGGCGTTCGTATCTGGACTAATGGGTCCATACATGAGCCCAATTCCGATTAATGCCAGTATGGGAATGATTATTTCGCTATTAATCGCGTTTATTATGACCCCATGGTTAAGCCGCATATTGTTAAAACCTCACAAAAAGATACATAGTTCAGACAATAAAGCGCCTGACACAGGTATCCCAGTAGAAGAAGACAATCGATTAACCCGTCTATTTACGCGAATAATGAGTCCTTTTTTACTCGGCGAACATGCGCCAAAAGCGCGAAAAGGCTTGGCTTTAGGGATCGTATTATTGATTGCCTTCGCTATCGCCTTACCTGTAATGCAAGCTGTAGTACTAAAAATGCTGCCTTTTGATAATAAGTCTGAGTTTCAGGTAATGGTTGATATGCCTGAAGGCACCCCTGTGGAACAAACTCAAAGAGTATTACAAGATCTCAGTCAATATCTCAGCAGTGTGGAAGAAGTTGAGCATTTACAGTTGTACGCGGGCACCCATGCACCTATGAATTTTAATGGCTTAGTACGACATTATTTTTTACGCAGCAGCCAAGAACTCGGTGAAATTCAGGTCAATCTAGTGGATAAAAAACATCGAGACCGCGACAGTCATACCATTGCATCATCTGTACGCGAGCCGTTGCAAAAAATTGGTCTACGTTATCAAGCCAATATCAAAATTGTTGAGGTACCACCAGGGCCACCGGTTTGGTCGCCTATAGTTGCTGAGGTTTATGCGCCTAACACCGAATTACGTGAACAAGCAGCCAATGACTTATTGCAACGTTTCAGAGATACCGAATACGTTGTTGATATGGATATATATTTGCCAGCGCAACAACAAAAGTGGCAAGTGATCATTGATCGAAATAAAGCCAGCTTAATGGGTGTTTCTTACGCCAGTATTGTGGATACGATCAGCACTGCTGTTGATGGTAAGGACGTCAGTTACTTGCATCAAGCACAGTTAGCTCATCCCACGCCGATTAGATTACAGCTTGATGAAGCCGCTAAAGTAGATCTAAAGCAAGTCTTGTTATTACGCCTACCGACTCAATCAGGTGAAACAGTACCGCTAACTGAATTAGTTAAGGTGCAACAACAAGTGATTAATGCACCCATTATCCATAAAAATATGGTGCCTATGATAATGGTTATTGCCGATATGGCAGGGCCAACGGGTAGCCCACTTTATGGCATGTTCGATATGGTCAGCCAGATTAATCAGCAAAATGAACAAGGTGACACTAGTTATCCAATTCAACAAAATTTGGTTAATCAACCTGATGGATTAACCGACGTGTCGATTCTATGGGATGGTGAATGGAAAATAACATATGAAACCTTCCGCGATATGGGCATTGCTTATGCCGTTGGTATGATTGCTATTTACTTACTTGTTGTGGGTCAATTTAAATCTTATATCGTGCCGTTAATCATCATGGCGCCCATTCCATTAACCATCATAGGTGTTATGCCTGGGCACGCTTTATTAGGCGCTCAATTCACGGCTCCTTCTATGATAGGCATGATAGCGCTAGCAGGCATTATTGTCCGAAACTCAATTTTGCTGGTTGATTTCATTAATCAACAAACTGCCGCAGGCGTTCCGTTAGAACAAGCGGTTATCCACTCTGGCGCGGTAAGGGCAAAGCCCATTATGTTGACAGCATTAGCAGCAATAATTGGGGCATTATTTATTATTGATGACCCTATTTTTAACGGTTTAGCCATTAGTTTAATATTTGGGATTTTTATCTCAACTATTTTAACCTTGGTGGTGATTCCAGTGTTGTATTTTTCAGTAATGAAACATAAGCATGTGTAACAAAATTATATTATTCACTGGGCATCGCCCAATAAGGAGCTAAACATGTCATTAGAACGAAATATTATGGCCTTTGCCGGCTTTATGGTTTTATTATCTCTTGTGTTAACCGCAACGGTTAGCCCACATTTTGTCTGGCTTACAGTATTTGTCGGCGCTAATCTATTTCAGAGTGCTTTTACAGGCTTTTGTCCTGCTGCGATGATAATGAAAAAGTTCGGCGTCAAAACTGCAGCTGAAATAGCCTTAAATAAATAACAAGGAAATTATCGTGCTTAAAAAATCTATGCTGCTGTCTATTCAATCTATCTTAGCGATGTTGGTCTTATTAGCGGCATCGCTTATGCCTACTTGGGCTGCAGAGCAAGAGCCTAGCGTTGCTTGGGAAAAAATAGACCGCGGTGTAACGTTAATTGATGTGCGCACTGCTGAAGAGTTTGCTGCTGGACATATTGACGGTGCGATTAATATTCCATTTGAGATTATCGTCCCAGAGTTGGCAAAGCTCAATATCGATACAGACGCCGAAGTGGTTCTTTACTGCCGCAGCGGCAACCGTAGTGGTATTGCACAGGAATCATTAGTTAAACAGGGTTACACCAATACCTATAATGCGGGTGGTTTTGATAGCTTAATATCAGCACGATAACCTCACTAACAATCTAAAGTCACAAATTTACAACTGTGGTTTTATTAAGCAAATACAATAGTTTATCGTATTGATACTCTCTTCATCTCAATACGATAAACCTTACTGCTTTCACTCCTTATATTTTTCATGTAAAAAAATCTTTACACTTAATATTAGATAATTATTTATTAGCATAAAACGGATCCGTTTATGCACTTTCTAGTTAAGCGCTTTCATAAAGTTAACTCCATTAACGCTCGAAAGATAACATTCTATCAACTCGAGCTCTAAGTGAATGTTAAGTCGTTTTTGATGAATAAAAACTCAAATAAATCCGTTCTATAACACCAGTTACTTGACAACAAACATTAACAACTTGTTTACACCAGGCAAAAATGTGGTTACCTTTTAGACAGATAGGCAAAATAGCTTATCTGTAAAACATAATTATAAAAGACATTACGTCCCACCCTGATTAACATGGAAGATAATATGAAAAAGCATAAAAACCCAACGGTCGTGCTTAGCATGACAGCACTCGCTTTGGCTATTTCAACTCAAGTAAACGCAGCACCAACCCCGTCACAACTCTCTGCAACTAATCAACAGATTGAACAACAATCACCTTTACCTAAACGATATATCGTCAAGTTCAGAAATGATAATGCTGCTCAGACTCTTAATGGCAATGCCGCTGTGCAAAATGTGAATGTTGAAGCCGACAACAGCATGGATTACGAGCCTCGTTCTAACGAAGTATTTACCCAGTTTAGAGCTTTGAACAGCGTAAAGGCACGAGAAATGAAGCGTGTAGGTCGTAGTAATAGCTACTCAGTTAAACTCGATTCTCCCTCTCTTAAAGCATTACGTTTGCGTCAAGATGTTGAATACGTGGAAGAGGATTTACCCCGTAGACTGCTTGCGGAGACAACACCTTGGGGACAAACCTTTGTTGGTGCGACCGTGTTAAGCGACAGCCAAGCAGGTAATCGTACTATCTGTATTATTGATTCTGGTTATGACCGTAGCCACAATGATTTAAGTGGTAACAATGCAACCGGGACCAATAACTCAGGTACAGGTAACTGGTATCAACCAGGTAATAATAATGCCCATGGTACTCACGTAGCTGGTACCATTGCCGCAATAGCGAACAATGAAGGTGTGGTCGGGGTTATGCCTAACCAGAATGCCAATATTCATGTTGTAAAAGTGTTTAACGAAGCCGGATGGGGCTACTCATCGTCTTTAGTCGCTGCTATTGATACCTGTGTTACTTCAGGTGGTGCAAACGTAGTCACAATGAGTTTAGGTGGCAGTGGTTCAACCACAACTGAGCGTAATGCATTAAATGCTCATTATAACAATGGGGTGTTATTAATTGCAGCGGCAGGTAATGCTGGCGACAGTAGTTATAGCTACCCAGCATCTTATGATAGCGTAATGTCTGTTGCAGCGGTTGACAGCAATCTTGATCATGCCGCTTTTTCACAATATACAGACCAAGTTGAAATTTCAGGTCCTGGCGAAGCAATTCTATCAACGGTTACCGTTGGCGAAGGTCGTTTAGCCGATATAACTATTGGCGGTCAGTCATACTTTAACAATGGTGTAGTGCCGCACAACCGTTTAACCCCGTCAGGTACTAGCTACACTTCGGCACCAATTAACGCAAGTGCAACAGGAACCTTAGCGGAATGTACTGTAAATGGAACCAGTTTTAATTGCGGTAGCATGACCAATAAAATCTGTCTTGTTGAGCGTGTAGGCAACCAGGGCTCAAGTTACCCTGAAATAAACTCGGTTAAAGCCTGTAAAACAGCCGGTGCCAAAGGTGTCATTGTTTACAGTAACACTGCACTACCAGGGTTACAAAATCCTTTCCTAGTGGACGCTAATAGTGAAGTTCTGATTCCGTCGATGTCTGTTGATCGGGCTACGGGGCTTGCACTTAAAGCCAAGTTGGGTCAGTCAGCCACTGTGAGTAATCAAGGCAATCGAGATTATGAATATTACAATGGCACCTCAATGGCAACACCGCATGTGTCAGGCGTAGCAACATTAGTGTGGAGTTACCACCCAGAGTGTAGCGCCAGCCAAGTGCGTGCGGCATTAAATGCCACAGCAGATGACTTGAGCGTTGCCGGTCGTGATAACCAAACTGGTTACGGGATGGTTAATGCAACAGCAGCAAAGGCTTACCTAGACGAATCATGTAATGGTCCAACCGAACCAGGTACAGGCTCTGGTGACAGCGTACTTGAAAAAGGCGTGGTAAAAACAGGCTTAGCTGGCGCTAAAAACGATGAATTATATTTCTCGTTAGACGTTCCTGCAGGCGCGACAGACTTAAGCTTCACTATGAGTGGTGGCACTGGCGATGCTGACTTATATGTGCAGTATGGTGCATCACCTACCAGCAGCAGTTACGACTGTCGTCCATGGAAAGGTGGTAATGCAGAGTCTTGCCCAATTACGACGCCTCAATCTGGTACTTATTATGTAATGCTACAAGGTTATAGTGCATTTAGTGGTGTAAGTTTAGTGGCTAACTACACCGCAGGTAGCACTGGTGGCAGCAACACAGGCGGTCCAGCAAGCTACAACAATACCGGAAATTATACGATTCCAGACAACAACACTAGTGGTATCACTAGCCCTATTACTGTTAGCCGCACTGGCGATTCAGGAACGGTATCAGTGTCTATTGGAATTATTCATACTTATATTGGTGATTTAAAAATCCAGTTAGTTAGCCCAACAGGCCAAACGGTTGTACTGCATAACAACACTGGTGGTGGTACCGATAATCTAACCCAGACTTACACCGCTAATATGGCAGGTGTCGAATCAAGTGGTGTATGGACATTAAAAGCAGTTGATAATGCGAGACAAGATACTGGATATATTGATACTTGGAGCTTAAGCTTCCAGTAATATTATTTCGTTGATTACAAAAATAGCCACATTATGTGGCTATTTTTATTTCTGATGGATTAACTTTTTAACAGTTAGCAGACTAATAATTAAAAGTCTAATAGTGAGGTTGTGTTGTTTGCAACACGGCAGGCTGCTGAATATTGGCAATCACTTCAAATATAGATGCAAATGAGTTTGGTGTACTCACATCGACAGCAAGCTTTAATCGACGAGCAATATCATTAGCAGATAGCACACCACGAATAGCATGATTAGATCGGTCAACCACTAAACAATGTTGCTGTCCTGCTGACTGTAATGTCTCAATAACATCACCAATACGAGCATAACTTAAATCTTCAAAATCAATCGCTTTCAGATCTTCTTTAGGGATCATAAAATCTGCAACACTTAAATGCTCACGCTGATGACCAGCTGCAACACGTTTTAATATTTCTTGATTATGTAAAGACTCAAAGCTGATTAGGCCAATAAACTTATCTTTATCATCTATGACTAATTTAAGACGTACATGCGACTTCTGCATTAAGTGCTCGACCTTAACCGCCGACGTGCTCGATTCTATCACCATAGGCGTCACTTTCTTAAAATCAGTAAACACATTTAACGCTGAAGATAGTACTGAGATATCTTCATGGGCTTCTGGTGAAGTTAATTCATCAATTTTTTCTACTGGGTATAGGGCTAATTTCTTCACAATAACATCCTTAATCAACAACCATCGCGAAACGTGAAACATCATATTTATTAATGATTTATAATTTATTGTGATGTTCACTGCATGATTTGATTATCTGCCTGTGATTTTATTAGTACAAGACCCATTTGATTAAATTTAATTAATTTTTGATAAATTAAGGTTAAATTCACTTTACTGTGATCGTAAGTATGATAGCAAAATGTGATAGCAACCCAAATAACGTAAATACCACTACTTTAACGTTTCAGGCTCTATTAACACGCTATTATTTGCATCCGACAACCACACTTGCCCTTCGCTAAGACTAACTTGTAACGCCATATTTCGATTAACAAATACATCCATTTGTTTCACCGCATCTTCTGGAAAATTAATCACAGTTAAATTATCGTAGCGAGCAAACGCTTGCTGGTTCTGCTGCCACCAAATAGGCACACTTCGGCCACCATAAGTATAAAGAATAACGTGTTTTGACCGACCACAGGCTTTTCTAAGCCATTTCTCATCAGCTTGACCAAACTCAACCCAAAGATCGATTTCACCACTCAGATTTTTATCCCAAAGTTCAGCTTCATCATCAACACATAACCCTTTACTAAACACTAAAGTTTCGGATGCATTAATGGCAAATGCCAGTAAACGCACCATCATGCGCGTATCGGTTTCGGACGGATGTTGGGCTAAGGTAAACTGATGATCGGCATAATAATGACGGTCCATATCTGCAATCTGCAGCGAGACTTTAAAAACGGTAGCTTTAGCAGCCATAAAAGGTTCCAACAAGTATAAAAAAACCGAGTCTACTACAAAGTAGACTCGGCATAATAGGACATCGTACTTATCCGGTTAAATAGCGCCAGGGCGTAGATGTTTAGCCATTGGAAAATGCGCACTTAACTGGGCGACTTTTGCAACAGAAGACACTATCAACATACGAGATCCATGTTCATATTGATGAGTGATATCACTTAACAATGGCACCGCTTCTCTGCTTGCGTCTCGCCTTAATAATTCATTAATCTCACTATCAAGCGCACTATCACTGTAAACCACGTCTAATGTCTGTAATAGCGGCATTGCTGCAATAGGGAGTAAATGTGCCGGCGTATCCTCGGTTAACAAAAGAATCTCACCTTTAACACTAAAGTCTTCAAAAGACTCAAGGTAACGTTGTTCTGTTAATGCATCGAATTTATCTTGGTTAGTGGTAAAAAAACGTTCCCAAAATAAACGTCTATCTTTGCCTGCTAATAATTTATGTTGTACTTCCTCGCGCTTGCTGGCAACAAAATCAAATAAAGGCGCTAATGATGACGGTAGCATAGTTTCGAGGCGTGAACGGATGGTTCGAGCGAAAACAGGTGCGGCACCAGCTGTACTTATCGCAACCACTAACCGGCCTCTATCCACTATCGAAGGCGTAATAAATCGACAAAATTTAGGATTATCGACCACATTCACCCAAATCCTCCGCTCTGTGGCCAACTGCGCAAAATCCATATTCAATTGCTCATCGGCAGTAGCAAGGTAAATGATATCCACATTGGCAATATCATCAGCACATACTTCACGACGAGACAGCTGGATCCGCCCCTGCGTATAATAGTTTTCAATATCATTGGCAACCGTCGGCGCTATGACATGAATATGAGCATCCGTACGAGACAACAAATCGAGTTTACGTGTGGCAACTTCACCAGCACCAACCAATAAGACTTTCAAACCTTGAGTATCGACAAACAAAGGGAAATATTGCATTAATCTACTCAGTCTTCAACGATAGGGAATTGATGTTGTATCCAAGCACGGTAGCCACCAACCATTGAGGCGACTTGCGTATAACCCATAAGTTGTAAATTATAGGCAGATAATGCTGCACGCTGGCCTGCGCCACAATAAAGTAATATTGGAGTATTTTTATCCGGAAAACGATGCTCTATATCACGTTCAATAATGCCACGACTGAGGTGTTTTGCATTAGGTAAATGCCCTTGTAACCATTCGTTATCTTCTCGCACATCAATTAATTGCCATTGATCTTGTTGTTGATATTGCTCAATGGTTAACAAGCTAACATGTGGCATAACAGAATCGACCAAACTGGCGAATGCTGGAGAGGGTTGCATAGCGTTTCCTTAAGTTAGTTAAATCACTCATTTGTGACAAATTAGCACTACATACGTCATAAACCTAAAAGTAGTTTAATCATTAGAGTCTATTGGATTTTTGAAAGCAATTTTGCTGCAGTTAGTGGCAATTTACTATAACGAGGAGTTTATGATGGTGTCATTTACATAAATAAGCGCTAATTGCGCCAAAATAAGCCACATATGCAATCCTAGTGGCTCAACTAAACGGGCGCATATTTATAAACTAGGCTCTTTATTACTAAACGTAAATTGACTTAGACACTTTTCGTCTAATATTTACGTCGCGATTAAACCCCGTTTATGTTGAATAATATGTGGTCATGAAAGATGGCTTTCAGCGTTAAAAAACCATCATACGGGTTTATTCGTTATGCATTTCACTTCTTTGCGAACTACATTGCCAACACAATTCAAAACTGCCTTCGTTTATTTCATGGCATTGGACACATTGCCATTGAGGCTGTTCAATATCGAGTGAATCGAGTAAGGTTTGCGCAGTGACAAGTTGATTATCTGCTACCCATAATTCTACCGTTTGCATTTCAATCGGTAGACCGCCTACACCACCAATGAGTGCTTCACCTTTAAGATCAACTTCAATTCCACTGGTTTCCAGTAGCCCTTTCCATGTGTGAGCCTGCAGTAAATTACCACCGGCTAATAATACTTTTCGTTGTTCCATGCGTTATCCTACTGCATTGCTCTTGCTGGCAAATTTGTTTCATCCTACTGCCTCTACCAAAATCTGTCGAGTGTTGTTTATAAATTGGACATTTGTCATAGACAATGATTATGTTAACTTTATATGAACTCTTCGCATTTAATAACATCATAAGCAGGGCTCTACATGACAAAAATAGTCTTAAAAGGTGTATTTCAAATCACCGCTTGGAATGAATCGGCATATGCTGAACACGGCAATAACAGCAAACAAACCATTGCCGAAATTACCCAAACGTATTCTGGTGATATCAATGGTTCAGCTCAAATTCGCTATGTAATGTCATATCAAAATGGGGAGGCTGCGGTATTTGTTGGAATGGAGCACTTAACCATAAACACGCCAGAAATATCCGGCACCATAGTGTTACAACATAATGGGGTATTCTCGCAAGGTGTTGCACAAAGCCAATTCAATGTAATAGCTGACTCGGGTACCGATAACTTGCATCAATTTATCGGCCACGGTGAGTTTACCTCAACCGAAAACGGCCAAGCAGATTACCTCATCACTTTGCATCATGACTAAAATAACCATTTCTCGTTTAGAGACTAATATCGGTACATTTAGAGTATCTGGGAAGATGATGGTAACTTCACTGATGTTTATCAGTGTTGATATACTCGGCAGTGATGGGTGGGAAGCGCTGATGATCGACCCACAAACCCAATGGCACAAAACTTTGATGGCTGCCTGTGAAGTGCATTTAGCAGAACAACAGAACATAACTAAGGCATAAAAAGAAACCCCAGCAAGCTGGGGTTTCTTTTTAGCGATTAAGATTAATAATACTTATTAAGGCATCATTGAAGGCTGATCAGCACCTTCTTTCTCAATCTCTACCGGTAACATGTGCTCACGGTTGATACCCAATTTAATGGCTAAATAACTTGCCACGTAAATCGATGAGTATGTACCAACAAAAATACCGAGTAGCAATGCAGTCGCAAAACCATGGATCATTGTGCCGCCTTTTAAAAACAGCGCAATAACGGTAATTAATGTAGTACCTGTAGTAATAACAGTACGACTCATGGTCTGAGTGATTGAGGTATTCACAATCTCTACAGGGGTGCCTTTACGCATTTTAAGGAAGTTTTCACGGATACGGTCATACACTACGATGGTATCGTTAAGTGAGTAACCTACAACTGTTAATAAACCTGCCAATACGGTCAAGTCAAACTCAAGCTGTAATACCGAAAATACCCCTAAGGTCACAATAACGTCATGGGCTAGCGCCGCTACAGAACCTGCAGCTAAACGCCATTCAAAACGAAATGATACATAGATAAGAATACAGATTAAAGCAACAATAACGGCTAAGCCCCCCTGCTCCGCTAATTCCTTACCTACTTGTGGCCCAACAAACTCAACACGCTTTTGAATCACGCCTGAATCAATTGACTGCGCAGCAGTTAATACTGCTGCAACCTGGACATCACTTTTTAACTCATTTC
This sequence comes from Shewanella sp. TB7-MNA-CIBAN-0143, assembly GCF_040310065.1. Classification (NCBI taxonomy): domain Bacteria; kingdom Pseudomonadati; phylum Pseudomonadota; class Gammaproteobacteria; order Alteromonadales; family Shewanellaceae; genus Shewanella; species Shewanella sp. TB7-MNA-CIBAN-0143. The sequence continues at coordinate 16,997 of NZ_JBEOPL010000027.1, read as the reverse complement.
TTACCGGTAAACGCACCAATATATCGCGGCTTGAACCAAAGTTCTGTACTACCGCACCTTCAGCTTCAGCTGTGGTCATGGTCGCACGTAAAGCATTCAAGTCAACAGGTGCTGAAAACTCCATTTCAACAACCGTACCGCCGGTAAAGTCTAAGCCCCAGTTAATGCCTTGTACGCCTAGCGATACAAAAGAAGCAATAACTAAGATCAACGACATTACACTAATAGGAAGTGCATGACGAAGGAAGTCGACTGTTTTCTTTACTGAAAATATTTGCAACATATTCAACTTCTCCCTTAGATAGACAATGACTTAACGCGCTTACCACCCCAAACCGCATTCACGATTGAGCGTGTGCCAACGATGGCTGTAAACATCGAAGTCGCGATACCTATCATTAAGGTAACAGCAAAGCCTTTAACCGCACCGGTACCGACAGCAAACAAGATTAACGCTGTCATAAAGGTGGTGATGTTAGCATCTGCAATGGTTGAAAAAGCATTACCATAACCTTCATGGATAGCTTGTTGTACGCTGCGACCGCCAAGAAGTTCTTCACGGATACGTTCAAAAATAAGTACGTTACCGTCAACCGCCATGCCCACTGTTAATACCATGCCCGCAATACCTGGCAAGGTTAATACCGCACCCGGGATCATAGACATCACACCAACAACCATAATTAAGTTTGCCATCAATGCAAGGTTGGCAATAAAACCAAATGCACGGTAGTAAACCATCATAAATACAAGAACAACAACCATGCCCCAAATCATCGCTTGAACACCGTTTTGGATGTTTTCAGCACCTAAGCTTGGGCCAATAGTTCTTTCTTCCACAATGGTCACTGGCGCGATCAACGCTCCTGCACGTAATAATAACGCTAGGCTTTGTGCTTCAGTATGCTCAAGACCGGTAATGACAAAATTACGACCTAAACGAGCCTGAATCGTCGCAACTGAAATAACCTCTTCAATACGAGTCATTTTCACTGTGCCATCAGGATTACGTGTACCACTGTCTTTATATTCAATAAACAATGTTGCCATTGGTTTACCGATATTATCTTTGGTGACGTTAGAGAAAATCGAGCCGCCTTTCGCGTCAAGATTAATCGCTACCTGTGGACGGCTGTATTCATCAAAAGTAGGTTGTGCACCAGTGATATGATCACCCGTTAGCATCACTTCTTTTTTCAATACGGCAATCCCGCCTTCACGGCGTTGGTACACTTCTGCACCTGCTGGAACACGACCATTTGCAGCTGCACTTACGTCGGCTTTATCGTCAACCATACGAAATTCAATCGATGCCGTAGCACCTAAAATTTCTTTTGCACGAGCTGTGTCTTGTACACCAGGCAGTTCAACAATAATGCGCTCAGCGCCTTGACGTTGTACTACAGGCTCAGCAACACCCAACTCGTTAACACGGTTACGAATAGTGGTAATGTTTTGCTGTAATGCTTCTTCCTTAATTTGCTTAAGGTAAGCATCACTCATGGTAGCAAGAAGCATAAACTCATTACCGCTACTCGCGTCGGTATAGGTCATGTCATTGCTGCGAGTTTTTAAATAAGTCTCAGCTTGGTCAACAGTTTCAGCATCTCGAAACTTAATCGCAATTCCTTTAGGGGTTTTACGAATACCAGCATAACGAATTTTTTCTTCACGAAGCTGGCTACGGAAATCAGCTATCTTAGCTTCTTCCATTTTACGAATAGCTTCGCCCATATCCACTTCCATTAAGAAGTGAACACCACCACGTAAATCTAAACCTAATTTCATCGGCGACCCACCAACAGCTTCAAGCCATTCAGGGGTTGCCGGAGCTAAGTTTAACGCAACGGTATATTTCTGACCAAGCAGCTCAGCGATAGCTTCTTTAGCCACCAACTGCTGCTCAGGATTTTGCACTCGGACCAATAACTGACCATTTTCAAGCTCGGCACGCTTTACGGCAATACCCTGACTATCTAATAAATCAACCACAGCCGTTTGTGTCGATGCAGTCACTTCTGCGCCGCGAGTTGCGACAATCTGCACTGCATGATCTTCACCAAACAAATTTGGTATTGCATAAAAACTACCAATGGCGATGACAAGCATCACCATGATGTTTTTCCACATTGGGTATTTATTTAACACACCATAGCCCTCTTGGCTTTATAACGACTGGATAGAACCTTTAGGCAATACCGCTGCGATGTAATCCTTTTTAATCGTGATTTGGTTGTTATCATTAATCGCTAATAACACATAATCACTTTCTTCACCGATTTTGGTCACTTTACCGAGAATGCCACCACTGGTTAACACTTCATCACCTTTTGAAATCGACGCCATTAGGTTTTTGTGCTCTTTTACACGCTTTGACTGTGGACGGAAAATCATGAAGTAAAAGATTAATCCAAACATGACTAGCATGAAAATTAACTGCATGGTTTCGCCACCGGCTACACCACTGATTGGGCTTGCATATGCATTTGAAATAAACATAGTTCTCTCTTCTTATTAGCTAAAATTAAACGATTAACTCAGGTACTTCACGACCAAAACTGGTATAGAACTCCTTAACAAAGGCGTCTAATGTACCTGTCTCAATTGCGCCGCGCAAACCTTCCATCAACATTTGGTAATAACGTAAATTATGGATGGTGTTTAAACGCGCACCTAGAATTTCATTACAACGATCTAAATGGTATAAATAAGCACGTGAATAGTTTTTACAAGTGTAACAATCACACTTAGGATCTAATGTTGCGGTGTCATCACGGTGACGTGCATTACGAATTTTAATCACACCTTCACTGGTAAATAAATGGCCATTACGGGCATTACGTGTTGGCATTACACAGTCAAACATATCCACACCACGACGAACACCTTCGACTAAATCTTCAGGTTTGCCTACGCCCATTAAATAGCGCGGCTTGTCTGCAGGAATTTGCGGACAAACATGCTCTAAAATACGGTGCATGTCTGCTTTAGGCTCGCCAACAGCTAAACCACCTACGGCATAACCATCAAAACCTATGTCTAAAAGACCCTTTACACTCTCGTCACGTAAATCTTCAAATACGCCACCTTGAATAATGCCAAACAAAGAGTTGGGGTTTTCTAAACGGTCAAACTCATCACGTGAGCGCTTAGCCCAACGCAGTGACATTTGCATCGACTTACGTGCTTCGTCATGTGTCGCAGGATACGGTGTACATTCATCAAAAATCATCACCACGTCAGATCCTAAAGAATCCTGAATTTGCATTGATTTTTCTGGGTCTAAGAAAATCTTTTCACCATTGATCGGTGAACGGAAATGCACACCCTCTTCAGTAATTTTACGAATGTCACCTAAACTAAACACTTGGAATCCACCCGAGTCCGTTAGAATAGGACGTTGCCAATTCATAAAATCGTGCAAATCACCGTGTTTACGCATGATTTCTTCGCCAGGACGTAACCATAAATGGAAGGTGTTGCCCAATAAAATGTCGGCACCAGTAGCGCGCACTTCTTCAGGCGTCATACCTTTTACCGTACCGTAAGTTCCAACAGGCATAAATGCTGGTGTTTCTACAGTGCCACGATCAAAAATAAGACGTCCGCGACGTGCACGACCATCAGTTGTATCTAATTCAAATTTCATAAATCACCTTGCCAGATAAACAGTCTGACTCGTTTAGTTTCTATAGTAATGAGGGCAAATTTTAATGCTTCAAGGTTACTGACACATTAAATCAAAAAAACGCCCACTATTGTGGGCGAGTATTTTAAATCAAATTCATTGCCTACGGGGCTTTTTTCGTCACAAACATCGCATCGCCATAGCTAAAAAAGCGATATTTTTGCGTAATCGCATGTTGATAAGCCTTCATGACCGCTTCATAACCTGCAAAAGCACTCAACAGCATAATTAATGTTGATTCTGGTAAATGAAAATTAGTGACCATGGCATCAACAACTCTAAATTGAAAACCTGGGTAAATAAAGATATCGGTATCACCACTAAAGGCTTCAAGCGGACGTTCTCCACTCGCGCGCGCTGCGCTTTCTAATGAACGCACTGAGGTTGTGCCGACGGCAACAACACGATTTCCAGCCGCTTTAGTAAGCGCAATTAGGTCAACAACCTCTTGTGGCACATTAGCCCATTCTGAATGCATCTTGTGCTCAAGCACATTATCTACTCGCACTGGTTGGAATGTACCCGCACCCACATGCAAAGTCACAAAGGCAATATTGACCCCTTTGGCTTTTAAATCGGCTAGCATGGCATCATCAAAGTGTAAGCCTGCTGTAGGTGCAGCTACTGCGCCTGGCGTTTGGTTATACACTGTTTGATAACGTTCTTTATCAGCATCTTCATCTGGACGATCAATGTAAGGAGGCAGTGGCATATGGCCAACGTCTTCAAGGACTTCTAATATAGTTTTATCAGACAGTAACTCAAGCTCAAACAAAGCATCGTGACGAACCAACATTTTCATTTGGTAGCCGCCGTCTAAGTCGATAATCGTATCCACTTTAGGCGATTTTGAACTGCGAACATGGGCTAGAATACGTTTATCGTCGAGCATACGTTCAACGAGAATCTCAAGCTTACCGCCAGTCGACTTTTGACCAAATAAACGCGCAGGTATGACTCGGGTGTTATTAAACACCATCAAGTCTCCAGGATTGATCAGATTGAATAAATCAGTAAACTTTTTGTCGGCAAGCTCACCGTTTTCGCCACTTAATGTGAGTAAACGCGAAGCATTGCGTTGTGCTGTCGGATAGCGAGCAATCAGCTCATCAGGTAGGTCGAATGAAAAATCTGCAACACGCATAGTATGATCTCAACAGTAAAAACGGCCGCTAGTCTATGGCGACTGCGGGTTAAGATCAAGTTTGGTGATTATTTTGTCGGCTTTTGTTCTATCGACTCGGTGTCGATATCGTCCAATTCAATAGTATCTGACTTGGCAGAGTCAAAGGTTTGGTCCGCTTTATATGAATGTTCTTCATAACGCATGTCGATGTGTACTTTATTTCTTTTTGGTGCAGCTGGCTTACCCAATAACTTTTTAATCCAGTCTTTCATCATCCTTGATCCCTAAATTAACCCTATAACCTTTAAAAAGCAGTTACATATACGCATCACAATGATACGAAGCTCAATACTCCATGACATTTATCTATAAAACGTTATGATTAACACCACTCACTTGCCACTTTGTAACGCTTTGTTACAAACGGCTTGTATCATACTGTAAAATAATAAAATTAGAAGTACAATTTATGAACTTTTTAGCTCACTTACATTTAGCCGACATCAGCGATACTCACCTAGTAGCTAATTTGTCGGGTGATTTCGCGAAAGGTAACATAGAGCAACATCCAAAACATCTGCAACAAGGGATATGGCTTCATCGACAAATAGACCAAATTACTGATAGTCATGAAATTATTATCGACCTGCTCAAGCTGTTTCCTAAAACCTCACGTCGTGTTGCACCGATATTAGTAGACTTAGTATTTGATCATTACTTAGCATTTTATTGGGAAGAGTATCATCATCAGCCATTAGATGAATTTTGCCAAAAAGCATACCACCAGCTTAGTACTACACTTGAACTACCTCCGACGTTACAGGCCATTGCGCCACAAATTATCCAGCAAGATTGGCTTAGTAGTTACCAAACAAGGCAAGGATTAGATCAAGCGATTAAAGGCGTCAGTCGTCGTTTATCAAAACCAGAACTTTTTGACCATGCCATTAAAGATATCGATAAGATTTATATTGATATCGAGATTGCATTTAGAACCTTTTATCCACAGTTAATGGCCTATAGCAGGCTTTATAGTCGTAAGACTCCTGCAGCATATTTACCTTAGTACAGGGTATTTATAGGAATTAATGTCGTATGCCGTCATGGTTACTTAATCTAAAATACACACTCAAAACCAAACGGTTTTGGCTAACGAGTCTACGCGATATAATCGTTATTGCGGTGGTGTTGTTCGCTATCGCGAGTTATCTACAGCGAGATATGCGAACAGGCATAGCGATGCCAATTAACGCATATACTATCGCCAATAAACCAATATCATTATTTACTTCAGCATCAATTGACGCCCAGCAGCATATCAGAGAGAACAGTACCCAAAATAAACCCACCTTGGTCTATTTTTGGGGCACTTGGTGTCCGGTGTGTAAAGTGACCTCTCCTATGGTGAACTCGGTTAATCTTAATCCAGATTATCAGGTTGTTTCCATTGCAGTAGCTTCAGGTTCTGACGACGACATCAGCACCTTTATGCAACATCATCATTATCATTTTGATGTCATCAATCAGCATCAAACAATGTTATTAAGCCAACAATGGGGCGCCATGGCATTGCCTGCTATTTATATCGTTGATACTGAAAACAATATTCGCTTTGTTACCTCTGGCGTAACAAGCAGTTGGGGAATGTCATTACGGTTATGGTTAGCGACCTGGTAAAGCCGCCATAACCAAACAGCATTATTCAGTCGAATAATTGGTTTTTGGTTATCAGTAAAACTTTGTTAGTATCCGCAACATGAGTACTCGCGAGATTAACGTTTCGCCACATCAATACCTGAATCAGACACAATTAGAGAGACACTTTATAATGCACATCTTTACTTATCAACCACCCTCAATTCCGTGGTTGGACATACGCTATAAAGACCGTGACATTATCGTCATCAATAAGCCTTCAGGCCTATTATCAAATCCAGGGCGTTCACCTGACACACACGATACGGCCATAACCCGTTTGCAACGATGCTATCCTGAAGCGATTTTGATCCATCGTTTAGATTGTGATACTTCTGGGATCATGATTTTTGCTCGTACTAAAAAAGCGGAATCACATTTAAAAATTCAGTTTCAAAATCGCCAGGCCAAAAAAGTGTACATTGCTGAAGTGATTGGCCACGTGGGTGAACAACAAGGTAAAGTGAACTTTGCCCTAGGACCTAATCCTGATTCACCACCATTCCAAATGCTTACAGATTCAGGCAAAGCTGCGTTAACCTACTTCCAGGTACTTGAACATAGGACGCAGTCAACGCTGATGGAACTTAAACCTCATACTGGCCGCACTCATCAGCTTAGGGTTCATATGTTGGCACTTGGCCATGCCATTTTAGGCGATGAATTCTATGGTGATGAATTAACAATTAATGCCAGTAAACGGTTAAACCTGCATGCTCAATCACTTACTATTACCCATCCTTATAGTCAAATCGAGATGACGTTTTTTAGTCAGCATCCATTTTAATATCTTAACCAAAGCTTGGGATAAGAGATGAGAATGTAGTCAGAAGGATTAAAAGCTTAGCGATTAATCACTATCAATATTATTATTTGTCTTAGTAACAAGACGAATCGACGCGTCAATATCTAGCCTATTGCAAGTCTTCTTGTGTAAAGAATAACGCAGGTATCAAGACAAGGAACTGTTTGAGAGGCGTTAATTATCTTCACATCAGGTTACCTTGGCCATTCAAACAAAAAAATGCCGACGCTATCGCGTCGGCATTTATCAATAAGGACTTTTTCACGATATTAACGCGCTTGAGCTGTCTCTTTCGCTTCAGCAGCTTCACATGCTGCAGCAGTAAAGATCACATCTGTAGAGCTATTTAATGCAGTTTCAGCTGAGTCTTGAATCACACCAATAATAAAACCAACAGCCACAACTTGCATAGCAACATCATTAGAAATGCCAAACAAACTACACGCTAATGGGATTAATAATAGTGAACCACCGGCAACACCTGAAGCACCACAAGCAGAAACGGACGCTATCACGCTCAATAACAGAGCTGTCATAAAGTCCACTTGAATACCCAAAGTATGAGCTGCTGCTAATGTTAATACCGTAATGGTAATCGCAGCACCGCCCATATTAATGGTGGCACCTAATGGAATAGACACAGAATAGGTGTCTTTATGCAATTTTAGCTCTTCACACAATGCCATGTTGACCGGAATATTGGCCGCACTTGAACGGGTGAAAAAGGCTGTTACACCACTTTCACGTAAACATTTAAATACTAATGGATATGGGTTACGTTTAATTTTGACATAAACGATAATAGGGTTAATCACCAAAGCAATGAATAACATGGATCCCACAAGTACCATCAATAATTGGCCGTAACCCGCAAGAGCGTCGAAACCTGTTTCAGCAAATGTAGCCGCAACTAAACCAAAAATACCAATTGGTGCTAAACGAATTACAAAGCGGACTATATTTGACACCGCATCACTGACATCAGAGAGCATTTGCTTAGTACTGTCACTGGCATGATGCATGGTTATCCCAAGACCTGCCCCCCACACCAAAATACCGATGTAATTGCCCGTTAATAATGCGTTCACCGGATTATCAACAATTTTGAACAATAAGGTATTGATTACTTCGCTAATCCCCTGAGGAGGATTTGAGCCCTCTATCCCGGCAGTAAGTAGTAAAGTCGTTGGAAAAGCAAAACTGAATAATACTGCTGTTAATGCCGCTGCAAACGTTCCGAAAAGATATAGCCCAATGATAGGACGCATATTGGTTTGACTATTTTTCTTTTGATTGGCAATCGATGATGCAACCAAAACAAAAACCAGTATTGGCGCAATGGCTTTTAAAGCACCCACAAAAAGTGAGCCCAAAAAAGCCACATTATTGGCACCTGTGGTTGAAATACTTGCCAGAATCACGCCCAAAATGATTCCGCTGATGATTTGTAGCACGAGGCTACCGTTAGCGATACGAGCTAACAGTGATGTTTTTTGATTCATTGCTTAACCTATGATTATTATATTTATGACTTTTTATGATCAAGGTTTTGCTTATCTTTAGAAAAGGAAACATCATAATACTCGTCGTATCCACGTATTCATCACCTTGCAACTTACAGCGATATAATACTTAGGTTACGATACTCATGACATCTCGATAATATCAATGCTATTACTGAAAACACCCTACTCTCTTACTCATTGAGGGAGATTAACTCACCACACTCAATTAGCACACTTCAATCAATCCGTTTTCAGGGATAGCACTCCCTCATTAAAGTTAAGCATTACCTTGTGCCCAGCGAATATACTGAACACTATAAAAGCCTTGTAGCTATATATCAGGATGCCATGTAATAAGTCTAGTGTTGATACCAAATGAGTAAAAAAATTCAATCATCGGTCATAAAGAAAGCACTAATTTGACGGTTACAGGTTACTTGCTGTTAAATTGTTAACCATGTTACAGGCTGAAAATACCAAAAATAAAACAATGACAATCATCCAGCAGGCTGCAATGCTTGAGCACCTCTAAGCATCGCTTCAATCAACTCTTTAGCATCAAACTTAGTTAACGCCTCATTGGCTCCGACTTGTTTGGCTTGGCTGACACTGATTTCGCTGGATAATGACGTATGTAAAATAATGTACGCATGTTCAATTGCTGGATTATTTTTAACCTCAAAGGCTAATTCGTATCCATCAAGTCCTGGCATTTCAATATCACTCACCAGTAAATCAATAGGCTTTCGTTCTTCCGCGGCTTGTTGCATCATCTGCAGAGCGTCGCGACCATCTGCCGTCACCTGATAAGCAATGTTAATAGAGTCTAATGCATCAGATAATTGTTTACGGGCAACTTTTGAGTCATCCACCAGTAAAATACGTAACGGTGTTAATTTCTCACGTTGTACATCGGTTAATATCGCTCGATTATTAATCGGATCATCCGGAAATATTTTCGACAGTAATAACTCGACATCTAATAACTGAACGAGCTGATCATTAAAACGGGTTACACCTGTTAAAAAGGCATTTTTGCCTAAGTTACCTGAAGGTGCTTCGATATTACGCCAATTACATTCAATGATTTTATCGATTGAGCGCACAAGAAAACCTATCACCATTCGCTGACAATCAGTAATGATGATATAGCTATCTTTAAGCTCTGCTTCGGTAACGGGTCTATAGCCAATACCTGCAGCCATATCGATAATCGGAATAGTCATACCCCGAATGGTTGCTGCACCAAGAATAGCCGAGTGAGAGTGTGGGATTTTAGTTAAAGGAGTAAACGGCACGAGTTCACGAATTTTTAAAGTACCTAAAGCAAACACTTGTGTTTGATTTAATTTAAAAAGCAATAAACCCTGCGATTGATTCGCTTTGCTCATTTTCGGACTCATCATTACCCCTTCATCTGAAGACTGAAATCTACTTCACTATAGCATTTATCGTCAGTCTTTAGACTAGCTTAAGTGGCCTATTTTATCTGCAAAGATCATTACAAATCACAAAATTAGCTATTCATCCGATAATAGCCAACTCGATAAATCATTACGATACAATTACGGTTCTATAAATAATGAGTATTTGAGGCGGAGACTTTGGTTGATAACCAGAAATAGCAAACTACATTAGTACTATTTCCGCAACAAGTTGTCGATATGTCGTGCAAAAAAGTTCAACGATTGAATTGTTGTGAACCTTCTTATGTAATTTATCAAAGCCGGGAAAAAACTTAATCGGCTATATACACATATAAGCTAGAACAAAGTGCAAGTTAGCACCGAATATTGCCTAATAAAAACAACAAAGGGAAACAACGATAATTAAATCAGCCACTGATTTAATTATCGTTGTTTCCCTCATTATTATGATGCTTTAAATTGACATTAATCAGTTCGAAGCAGATTGCAGCTCGTAAAGCACATCATAAACAAATTGATCCCACCCCTCAGCATCGAACGCTAAGCCACTGGCATTACGAACTTGACTAACCGCATGCAAAGGCGCTGCACCGTTCTCCATCATATAATAAGCCATCACCATTTCTGTACGATTGATCCCAGAGCGACAATGGAGTAACACTGGTAACTGATCAGTTTCACATTCACGAATAAATGTTAATACCTGGGGGAGTATTTCAGCACAAATAGCTAAATCATGCGGCTTAGGTGGAATATTATCAGGTAAATTAAATACTTTATGACGAAGACCTAATTCAGCCATAGCGTCGATATCGCAACCTTCACCATTATTTAAGGATGCAATTGCACCGAAACCGGCTTGCTTTAACTCAGCTAAGTCCCACGCATCTTTGTTTGGACCGCTACGGCCTGCAACTTGTCCATCAACTAACCAAAAAATATGTTTCATATTACCTACTACTAATCTGGTTTTTTAGCCCAAATATCAACATTAACTGAGGACAACTTTTTACGTTTTTTCTTACCGCTACCTTCTGGCTTCGCCATTGGCTTAGGTTGTTCCAGTACGCTTTCAGGCACTACATCATCAGCCTCAAATCCGTTAACTTGTTCACGTTCAAGGCGAATTTGATTCTTTTTCTCGATAACAGAGAAGTGATGATACTCATCATGCGACATCAAGGTCAACGCTAAACCGACCTCTCCCGCACGTCCGCTGCGACCAATTCGATGCATATAATCTGCTGGACTGCGCGGTAAGTCAAAATTTATTACCACTGGTAATTTTTCAATATCAAGGCCACGAGCAGCAATGTCAGTCGCTATGAGCACTTGAATATCTCCAGCCTTAAAACCTTCCAATACACGACTTCTCGCGCCTTGGGCTTTATCACCGTGAAACACCTCTGCAGTGATACCACGTTTAGCCAGTTTTTGAGCTAAATGATTGCAACTATTTTTGGCATTAACAAAAATCAATACTTGGCGCCATTGATGTTGTTGTAGCAAGTGCGCAAGTAATGCGGTCTTTTTTTCACGATTAACCGTCATTACCCGTTGTACTAATGTACTCGCTTCAGCGCTTTGTAATTGTATCTCAAGCGGATTAACGAGCAGCGCTTGCGTTAGTTGGCGTACTTCATCTGGAAAAGTAGCTGAAAACAATAACGTTTGTTTTTGCTTAGGAAGTAAATTGAGTACTTGAGTCAATTCTTCAGTAAAACCAAGGCTTAACATTCGGTCAGCTTCATCAAGTACTAACGTTGTCACTTGGGACAACTTTAGTGCATTTGACGATACTAAATCGAGTAAACGACCTGGCGTCGCGACCACCACATCGGCACCACCACGCAATGCTAACATCTGAGTATTAACAGATACACCGCCAAATGCAGCAACCACTTTAATGTCGCCATTTAAATGAACCGCATAGGATTTAAAGCTGTCGGCAACTTGCTTAGCGAGTTCTCGCGTTGGAACCAAGACTAACGCACTGACAAAATTACCTTTGGCAGATGTTGTTGCCCGACGACTCACCAATTGATGTAAAATCGGCAATGCAAAAGCCGCTGTTTTACCTGAGCCGGTATTGGCACCTGCCAGTAAGTCTTTACCGGTTAGTGTGCTAGGAATGGTTTCTGCTTGGATTGGTGTAGGCTGCAGGTATTTAAGCTCAGCTAATCTGGCCAACAATGGAGTATGCAGGCCAAATTCAGCGAAAGTCGTAGCTAAAGAAGCTTGGGTCATGTATCAAATGCGCTCAAAATAATGGATATCAATCGCACATTTTAACGTACTTTGGCACAGCAGTCAGATAAATTAGTTAATTTCTTCAATCCCTTCTAAGTCTAGTAGCCACTGCTTCATATCGAGCCCATAAGCATAACCGGTTAACTTACCGCCTTTGCCTATCACCCGATGACAAGGAACGATAATGGCTATTGGGTTTGCACCATTTGCAGCCCCGACCGCTCTGACAGCTTTAGGTCGCCCAATAGTATTAGCGATATCACTGTAACTGCAGCGGTGGCCGAATGTTAATTGACTCAGAGCATGCCAAACCTCATGTTGAAACACGGTACCTTTAGGCGCTAGTGGAACACTGAAATGCTGCCTTTGATTAGCGAAGTACTCTGTTAATTGAATGACGGTTGTATCAATGTGTTGTTGGGCTTGTATCAATAAATCTTGAGTAGTCTCAGTATTGCTTTGTTGGAGTATAAACTGAGTTTGAATCTCTACGAGCAAGCTCGTTTGGGCAAGATCTTCAACCTGTAGATGGGTTAATCCATACTCAGATGCTTTAAGCGAGAGTAAACCAACAGGACTTGTGACTAAAGCATGACACTTCGGCGAAGTAAAATGGGTCATAATATTATCCGTTTTTTGCAGCGACAGGATCATTATCCCAAAGCTGGAAGGTTAAGTAACTGCCCCAAGGTGATGCTTGTTTTGCAATGTCGGCAGCAATGCTTAAGTACGATTTAGGGTTTTCAATGGGCTTACCCGATTGCTCATATAACGCATGAAGACGATTTTTGATGACTAAATCAGAACTCAAAAACACATCAGGATCACTCAAACCTCGCATATTTGCATAAGCAACAGTCCATGGGCCGATACCTTTTACGGACAACCAATCGTCAGGTGTTGAGTCAGCATGCTGATGTACAAATTGCCCCAAGGCATTTAATGCTAATTTTCGAGCACCTGGCATGTTAAGTTCATCTAATGAAGCGCTAGCAATAGCTTGTGCCGTCGGAAATAACCGCCAAGCCTTACCATCGATGAACAGTGTTTCACCATAAGATTCAACCAATAAATTTAATAGTTTAGTGGCTTGCACCACACTCACTTGTTGCCCTAATACGGCACGGCAAGCGGCCTCAAATACACTACCTGCCGCGGGAATACGCAAACCACTATCAATTTTGGCGCCTAATTCTATAATAGGAGATAATGCCTGCTGGATTACCGCCATGTCAGCATCTAAATCAAACATACGCCGTAATTGCAGAGTAATATAATGCAAGGATTTAATATCATTGGCATCGGCTAAGTAAATACTCACATCAAGTTGAGGTTTATCGGCATTCAGTAAAATGTAAAAAAAGCCTTCTACACCATTAAATGAGAAGGTTCGGCCATAACGTCCCGAAATATCATCAATGACCTCCATATTATCAACTTGACGAAAGGCATAAAAAGCCAACATCTTCGCCCAATTTAGGGGTGGCCGATAAGATAGTGCTAATGTTATTGGTTTAATGTTAATACTCACTTGGTTTTTTTTATAAGGATGAGTTTCATCAGTTGAACGTCGGCTCTTTCGGCGTAAATCACTCGGTGTTAATAGTAGTTCTTGTTTAAAAATTTCATTAAAGCGCCTGATGCTATTAAAACCAGCGGCCATGGCGATGTCTGTCATTGATAATTGAGTTTGGTGTAATAGCTGCTTAGCAAACATCAACTGCTGATATAACGCAAAACGTTTAGGTGAAGTCCCCAAACCTTGGTTAAAGAGTTTATTTAAATATCGACTGGTAATACCTAATTTATTAGCCAACTTGACGATCGTTCCTGCATCTTCACCATTTAAAAAGCCTTGTTCGATTAACGTGATAGCACGCATTAACGTTGTTTGAGTACCTAACCACGCAAATGAACTTGGCGCACTATCTGGCCGGCATCGCAGACAAGGCCTAAGTCCGACATTAGCCGCTTTTATCGCAGAATCAAAATAACGGACATTTTTTTCATAGGGCGCAGGAGCGGGACAAATTGTTCGGCAAAAAATACCAGTAGTGAGAACTCCGGTAAAAAATTGGCCATCAAAGCGAGCATCACGACTAAGCCTTGCTTGCTGGCAGATCTGTGCTGCAATACTACAATCACTGTTAATCTGGACCATTAGTCTATTTAGCCTCTATCATCTTCAAGATGTTCAATCGTAAAACTGAACTATTTATTCTGCACTGCGTATTTAAGGGATTACTTTACCGAAATACAACAACCACGACTAGCGGAAAACGGAACCCAATCGTTTCGTATATGGTAACAATTTAACCCATTACATTTGGCCTTTTTGCGTTATCCTAGTCAGCAGAATTTTCACCATTAAGTTAGAGCATTAGATGTTTAAATTTTTTGAATCATTGACCCAAGCTTTACCACAAGAAGAACCGACTCAGCCACCCAATACTTTGTACGCATTTTGTCGTCATTATACTCGCGGGTTTGGTTTGCCTTTAATTATCATGTCAGTACTGACAGCCATAATGGCAATGTTGGAAGTGTCATTGTTTGGTTTTATGGGGCAACTGGTAGATTGGTTAGTCACCAAAAATCCGCAAACATTGTGGCAAGATGAAAGCACAACGTTAATTACCATGTCAGTAATTGTCTTAGTCGTCATCCCACTGGTTGTCTGGTTGCATGCTTCTATCGTGCACCAAACGCTTTTGGGTAACTACCCCATGGCTATTCGTTGGCAAGCACATCGCTATTTACTCAAGCAGAGTATTTCATTTTATCAAGATGATTTTGCAGGACGAATCGCCACAAAGGTAATGCAAACTTCGCTTGCTGTACGTGAAACGGTCATGAAACTACTGGATGTACTGATGTACATTTTGGTGTATTTCACCTCGATGTTGGTCATGATTGCCACTGCTGACGTTCGTTTAATGTTACCCATGCTCGTTTGGTTAGCGGCTTACGTGTTGATTCAATGGAAACTCGTTCCAAAGCTGAAAGCAATATCGACAGAACAAGCCGATGCTCGTTCAACAATGACCGGCCGTATTGTCGATAGTTATACCAACATATCAACCGTAAAGCTGTTCTCGCATACGACTCAAGAAGCTGACTACGCCCAAGATAGTATGACGCGTTTCTTAAAAACCGTTTATGGCCAAATGCGTCTCGTAACGATCATTAATGTTTTAGTACAAATCATTAATTATATATTAGCGTTCACCATTGCGGCTGTATCTATTTGGTTATGGGCAGACAATGCGATTACGGTTGGTGCCATTGCGATTGCGGTGAGTTTAGCGTTACGCTTGAATGGAATGTCACAATGGATTATGTGGGAAATCAGTTCGCTATTTGAAAATATTGGTACCGTTACCGATGGTATGAATACCTTATCAAAACCCATTGCTATCCAAGATAAAATCGATGCAAAAGACATTGTTGTTGACCACGGTAAAATCGACTTCAATCAGGTTTGCTTTCATTATGGTGAAAAAACCGGCGTCATTGAGCAACTAAATCTGAATATTAAAGCGGGCGAGAAAGTCGGTCTTGTAGGACGTTCTGGTGCAGGAAAATCGACCTTAGTCAACTTATTGATGCGTTTTCATGATGTTGAAAAAGGCCAAATATTGATTGATGATCAACCTATAACGGATATAACCCAAGACTCATTACGGGCAAATATTGGTATGGTGACTCAGGATACGTCGTTATTACATCGTTCGATCCGTGAAAACATTCTGTACGGTGATCCACATGCCAGTGATGAAAAATTAATAGCGGCGATAACTCAAGCACAAGCTGCAGAGTTTATTGACAATTTAACGGATCCCTTTGGTAACAAAGGGCTTGATGCCCAAGTGGGTGAGCGCGGCGTTAAGCTGTCTGGTGGACAACGTCAACGGATCGCCATTGCAAGAGTATTACTTAAGAATGCGCCAATTCTATTGCTTGATGAAGCCACTTCAGCATTAGATTCTGAAGTCGAAGCAGCGATTCAAGAGTCGTTGTATGAATTGATGGAAGGTAAAACAGTGATTGCGATAGCACATCGACTTTCAACGATTGCAGCTATGGATAGACTCATTGTATTAGATAAAGGCTGTGTTGTTGAACAAGGTACTCATCAAGAACTGATTAATGCCAAAGGGATATACGCACAACTGTGGGCCCATCAAACTGGCGGATTTTTAGGGTTAGATTAATCGAAAGTTGAGTAATAAGCATTAGCCACTCAAATTTGAGTGGCTTTTTTATGCATAGGAATAAAAACAGGCACAAAAAACTGAGAGTAGCACATTAAATGGTTTGGAATGTTTGGATTGCTTGGATTGCTTGGATTGCTTGGATTGCTTGGATTGCTTGGATTGCTTGGTAAAACTTTGAGGCATATCAAGGGATAATACAGAAATAAAATATGGTGGTCGCTACTGGGCTCGAACCAGTGACCCCCTCCTTGTAAGGGAGGTGCTCTCCCAGCTGAGCTAAGCGA